>JBEKZT010000028.1:0-14058 GCA_049509595.1 Verrucomicrobiota bacterium | reverse complement strand
TGGATTTCTGTCAGGCCATGCGCCGGTATTGAAGAAAAAATAAATATCAGTTTCGTTCCGGGCTTCAACATAAGCGTCCGGCGTGATTTTTTTTCCGTTGATTGAACCCAAATCATTGGAACTGTGCGTGCCGCCGCTGCCCATGCGCGAACTGGGCGAGAAGAAAAAAACAAATGAAATAATGGTGAGCGTGATGATGATCAACCACAGCCATTTTGAGTGCTTGCGAATCGTTCCAATCATAGTGAAAATGGACGCGAAGCCTAACCACCCTGAACCTTCATAGCAAACGCAAAAGCGTTCATTCCTTGAGCCAGCGCGCCACATCCGCCGCCGCGTAAGTGATGAGAATGTCCGCGCCCGCGCGCCGCATCGCCAGCAAACTTTCCAGCGTCGCCGAGCGTTCATCAATCCAGCCTTTGGCGGCGGCGGCCTTGATCATTGAAAATTCTCCGCTCACGGAATAAACGGCGGTCGGGTATCCAAATTCCATTTTCACGCGATGAATCAAATCCAGATACGCCAGCGCCGGTTTGATCATCACGATGTCCGCGCCTTCCTGGATGTCCAGCGCCACTTCGCGCAACGCCTCGTTCGCGTTCGCCGCGTCCATCTGGTAACTGCGCCGGTCGCCGAATTTTGGCGCGGACTCGGCGGCTTCACGGAACGGTCCGTAAAACGCCGATGCAAATTTCGCCGCGTATGACATGATGGGCGTTTCGGAAAATCCATTTTTATCCAGCACTTCGCGAATTGCGCGAACGCGACCGTCCATCATGTCGCTCGGCGCGACAATGTCCGCGCCCGCTTCGGCGTGGCTCAACGCCGTTTGCGCGAGGATTTTCAGCGTGGGGTCGTTCAAAATTTTTCCGCGCGCCACGATGCCGCAGTGGCCGTGCTCCATATATTCGCAAAGGCAAACATCCGTAATGATGAGCAGCGACGGCAATTGCTTTTTCAACAACCGGACGGTTTGCTGGACGATGCCATTTTTGGCGAACGCGCCGCTTGCTTTCGCGTCTTTTTTGTCGGGAATGCCGAAAAGTAAGACTGCCGGAACGCCGAGTTTGTGAGCGCGCTCGGCCTCGCGCAAAAGTTCGTCCGGTGAAAATTGAAAGACGCCGGGCATCGCGCCGATTTCGCGGCGCAATTTTTTGCCATGGCGGACAAACAGCGGCAGAACCAATTGCTCCACGCTCAATCGCGTTTCGCAAACGAGTTTCCGCAGCGCCGCCGATTGCCGCAACCGGCGCGGGCGGTAATTTGGAAATTGTCCGATGCGCAAATTCACGAGGTTATTCTAAGTTTAAAATAACAAGTTCAAAGCGGAAAATGGGGATGAATGTCGCGCATTTGCTAATACTTCGGTTTGATTGTGGCTATTGGTTTAGAGCCGAATAATAATGGGTAGAACACCCCATAGCGCCTACCATGGGTTCTTCGTTTATGGTTAAGCCCTGTGCGGACAATAATATTGAATGAATTTGTTTTTCAAACTGTCCACTACAAAAGCGATCTTGGATTCAAATACAGCAAAAAACGGGTATTTTGGTTTTGATAAAGAACAAGAATTTAATTTTCATAAAGCGATTTCATGAAGCATTTATTACTCATCGGTTGTGGTCTGCTGTTGTGTGCCGGGTGCGCCACATCGCAGGAGCAAACCAATATTTCCCCGCGCGCGGAGAGTGTGCTGCACTCGGCTTGTGATTTTCTCGCACAGACACCTGCCTTCAGTTTCAGTGCGGAGATCTGGCGGGAACATGTGGATGAAGAGGGTCAAAAAATCCAGTTCAGTCGCACGGTGGAGATGGATGTCAAGCGACCGGATGGTCTGCGGCTGGAAATTAGTTCGCCGCTTTCAGCGCGCGGTTTTTGGTATGACGGCAAAACGCTGACAATTCTGGATCGCAAACATAATTGGTATAGCACCGCCACCATGCCTGCCACGCTGGATGAAATGGCGGATGCTGCGCACGATCAGGGCATTGACCTGCCGCTGATTGATCTGGCGTTGAGCGACCCTTACACGAATGCCACGGCCAAAGTGGAGACGGGCAGATATTTTGGAATCTCGATGGTGATGGGAATTCCTTGTTATCACCTCGCGTTCACACAGGAAAATGTTGACTGGCAAATCTGGATTGAAGACGGCCCGCAGCCCCTTATCCGCAAATTTGTCATCACACATAAAAATGATCCCGGCGCGCCGGAATTCACCGCGTTCATCACGCGCTGGAACATGACCGACCGCATCGCTGATTCCGATTTTGCTTTTGAACCACCCATGGGTGCGACAAAAATTGAAATGCGAACTGATGAACAAAACGGCGGCAACACCAATGCTCCCAGTCTGAACGAAAAATAATTGTGCCTATGAAACATCCTATTTTAAGTCGCATCAGTTTGCCAGTTGCGTTGCTGGCCGTTGGCACATTTTGTCCGAATGTTCACGCCGACTGGGGCAGCCTTCACGGAAATAATCGCAGTGCGCCAACGCCGTCATTTGCTCCGCGCCCTGCGCCCCAAACAATGATTCGCCCCCAACCTCAACCAGCTTTTCACCCGCCACCGCAGCCAGAAATACGTCCCGAACAGCGCCAGGAAATTCCACCAGTGCAGGAGCAACCACGGCCAGTCGAACATTTTCAATCAGCGCCTGCGCAAGCTGACCGCGCCCGCGCCGCCGAAACAGACCGCCGACGGATGGACATTGACGATGAACGTCGCCAATCTTTTTTCTGGTCTGATTATCACAGTGGAATGCGGATTGACCGGTTGCCGGACGGTTATCGTCGTTTTCGTATCCATGACCATGACTATTTTTATTATGAAGGTGTTTTTTATGATGACGAACCCTCTGGTTATGTGGTCATAGCTCCGCCAGTGGATGCGGATATTGCCGACTTGCCGCCTGGCGCGGAAACGGTAGATGTGAACGGCACGGTTTATTATTATGCGGCGGGTGCTTTCTACGTTCAACAACCGGATGGCAGCTATGTCGTCGTGGCCGCACCAATCGGAGTGACAGTATCCATACTTCCACCCGACGCGGTCTCGGTCGTTATCAATGGAACGGTTTATTACCAGGCTGACGGAACATATTATCTGCCGGTCATGCAAAACGGCGTGACAGCGTATCTTACCGTCTCGCCACCTTAGAAAAAGTTACAACTGCCTCCGACATCACGCACACAACCGTGATGAGCACGAAGCTCTTCATTTTAATCTGCTTTTCCAGCGGACGATAAGATTCAAATGGTCTTTCTCGCGTCGCACACCGAGTGGTCTCCACGAAATGACCCAGTCCTTGATGATGAAACCGAGCGCCATAGTTCCCGCCACCGCCAGCAGAAAATCCCAACGGCCGATTGCGACTTGGGTTGAACTACCTAGGCCGGCTAGCACCGCTGCCGCGACGATGCCCGTTGCGCCGACCGTTGATTCCAAACAAAAGCACTGTGCTTCTTGGTGAGATTCATCGGATGCCGAACGCCGGGTGCGAAGAAGAATTGCGACGTCACGCGCCAGACTTTGTGCGAGCAACAATGCGGATGCGCCAAGCACGATTTGCCAGACTGGTGTGGGAGAAGGAAAGCACGGCCATGCCAGCCAGCTAATCGGCGCAACGAAGCCAATCGCCAGCACTTCAATCCATTCCGCTCGCGTCATCATTTTTATTTCCGTGCCATGTGCCTGTGAACGAAAAAATAATAAAGTCCGCCGAGCATGAGCATCGCACCGCCGAGCCAGAACGCGACGTGGCGAAGTTCACCGTGCATGAGTTTTTCGTCTTGTCCGGCTTTGACGCCAACGTAACAAAGCACCGCGCACCAGATTGTCGAGCCGAGCAGCGTGAAAATGGAAAACAATTTGTAGTCCATGCGCGCGATGCCGGCGGGAATGCCGACGAGTTGCCGTGCGCCTGGCAACAGGCGCGCGATGAAAACGCCCGCCGCACCGTAATGCGCCGACCAGCGCTCGGCCTTTTCCAGTTTCTCCGGCGGAAATAAAATGAGTCGTCCATAGCGGAGAATAAGCGAGCGTCCGGCGGTTCGCGCCAGCCAATACATGATGGTTGCGCCCAGCCACGAACCCAGCGCACCCGCAATGACGATGCCCGTGAAGTGCAGCGGGATTTGTCCCGTGTCCGCCCAGTGCGCAGCGGCAGGGATGATGGCTTCGCTCGGAATGGGCAGAAAACTGCTTTCGGCCACCATCATCAGGAAGACGGCCGGGTAGCCGATGGTTTTGAGCGCACCGAGATACCATGCAACAAGCGGCTGAAAAAATGTTTTGAGCATCGCGCGTGGTTATAGCGGAAAACAAATTTAGGACAAGCGCAGGTTTATGTTGCAAATTTCTTTGCTTTGAATTTCGCGGCTGAAATTTAGATTGGACGGGTGACCGTTATTGAAGCGATTCAGAAAAGCACGGAATTTCTTGGCAAAAAAAATATTGAATTGCCGCGCTTGCAAACGGAATTGCTCCTCGCGCATCTGCTCAAGCTGCCGCGCATGAATTTGTATCTGAATTTTGAGCGCGTGCTGACGGTTCCAGAAACGGACGCGTTGCGAGAATTTATCAAGCGTCGCGGCCAGCGCGAACCGCTCCAGCACATTGTTGGCTCGACTTTCTTTTGCGGATTTGAAATCGCCGTGAACCGACACGCCCTTGTCCCACGACCGGAAACCGAACTGCTTGCCGAACTTGGTTGGCAATTTCTTTCAACCCTCAACTCTCAACCATTAACTGTTTTAGACTTCGGCACCGGCACCGGCTGCATCGCCATCGCGCTGGCGTCAAAATGTCCGAACGCGACAATTACCGCGACGGACATTTCAGTGAATGCGCTCGCGTTGGCAAAACAAAATGCGGAAAAAAACAATGTCGCGGAGCGAATTGAATTTTTGCAAGGCGACGGATTTGCGGCGCTTTCCAGCAATTCAAAATTTGATTTGGTCATCAGTAATCCGCCATACATTCCGTCGGCGGAAATTGAAACACTTCAACCGGAAGTGCGCGATTTCGATCCGCGCGTGGCTTTGGACGGCGGCGCGGACGGCTTGGATTTTTACCGGAGAATTTCAACGGAAGCGAAACCGTTTCTGAAACCGGACGGAAAAATCATGCTGGAATTCGGCGACGGCCAGGCGGACGAAATAAAAAGGATTTTTAAAAATGAAAAGTGGATTGTAGAAGCGGTGAAGGAAGATTACAGTCAGCGCGCAAGAATTTTAATCGCCCGACAATAATTTCATGGAAAGTTTTTTGATCAAAGGCGGCGTGCCGTTGCACGGCGAAGTCGAAATCAGCGGCAGCAAAAACGCCGCGCTGCCCATCATGGCCGCGACGCTGCTGACCGGCGAACCGTGTGTCGTCCGGCGCGTGCCGGATTTGAGCGACACGCGGTTCATGGTGAAAATTTTGGAATCGCTCGGTGCGAAGGTGAAATTTGAAAACGGCACGCTGACCGTTCACGCAAAAAAAATTCGCGGCTACGCGGACTACGAACTTGTCCGCAAAATGCGCGGCTCGATCTGCATCGCCGGGCCGTTGCTGGCGCGTTTGCACAAGGCGCGAATTTCTTTGCCCGGTGGCTGTATCATCGGCGCGCGGCCGATCAATTTACATTTGAAAGGCTTTGAAGCGCTCGGCGCGAAAATAAAAATCGAGGGCGGCTACATTGACGCGACGGCGAAAAAATTGACCGGCAATTCCATGTTTCTCGGCGGTCGCGCAGGCCCGACGGTTTTGGGCACGGCGAACATCATGATGGCGGCGACTTTGGCCGAGGGCGTGACGGTCATCGAAAGCGCGGCGTGCGAGCCGGAAGTCGTGGACGTGGCGAATTTTCTGAACGCGATGGGTGCGGATATTTCCGGCGCGGGCGGCCCGACCATCACGATCAACGGCGTGAAAAAACTTCACGGCGCGGAGCACGAAGTGATTCCCGACCGCATCGAGGCGGCGACTTTTTTAATCGCCGCCGGCGCGACGAATGGCGAAGTGACTTTGCGCGGCGCGCGCGCCGACCATTTGCGCGCGGTGATTGACAAGTTGAACGAGGCGGGCGTTTCGATCCAAAGTCGCGGCGCAAATCTGATTGTCTGTCGCGGGAAAAAATTGAAGGCGGCGGACGTGACGACTCTGCCGTATTCCGGTTTTCCGACGGACGTGCAGGCGCAGATGATGTCGCTGCTCGCGCTCGCGCCGGGCATCAGCATCATCACGGAGCGGATTTTTGAATCGCGCTTCATGCACGTCAGCGAGCTGGCGCGGCTCGGCGCGGAGATCGAGATCGAGGGGCCGAGCGCGATCGTGAAGGGCGGCCGGCCGTTGAGCGGCGCGCCGGTGATGGCGAGCGATTTGCGCGCGAGCGCGGCGCTGGTGATCGCCGGGCTGGCGGCGAAAGGCGCGACGCAGGTGAACCGCATTTATCATCTGGATCGCGGCTACGAAAAGATGGACGCGAAATTGCGGAAGCTTGGGGCGCGGATTCAGCGTGTTGAGGAAAAATGAATTTTACGAAACAGCAATTGCCGGTTGCTTCCGCAAAATTAAGCATTTGAATTAAGCCGTGAGCATTGAAGTATTGAAACAAGAACTGTCTGCGCTGGACGCGAATGTGCAGCGGCAGTTGACGGCGTTTCTTGTTTCGCTGCAAGACTCGCGCGATGACGCCTACCGCAAAAAACTCGCGGAAAAAATTGACCGACCTGCCTCGGAATTTGCCACGCTGGAAGATTTGGATCGTCGTCTGGGTTTGTCCGGCAACTGACAATGAACTACCGACTCCTCATTGACTATGAAGTCAATGAGTTTCTCGAAACACTTCCCCGCCGGGAGCAACAGCTTTTGCGAAACCGGTTCGTCGCCATCCGCGATGATCCGCAAAAGTTTTCCGATTACACCGAATCCGATCACACGGGCCGCCACGTGGACATACACATTTGTGGCAAATACGCCGTCAAGTTCTGGCAGGATCACGCCGACCGGCACAAAAAAATTCTCGATTTACATTTTGCCGACAAACCGCCATTAAAATGAAATAAGGCTACGAAAAGATGGGCGCAAAATTGCGGAAGCTCGGTGCGCGGATTCAGCGCGTGGAAGAAAAATGAATTCACAGCCACCAAAATTGTTGGTTAGAATAATTCGATTGCCAGTCATTGGTGATTTGCTTTGCTGCTTTGCGTATGTCTTTTTGAAATTGACCACGCCTCTATTATGGCTTCCGGGATTTAGACCTATAAAGCTTGGAACTTCTGTCATCTGGACGCCGCAAAACAAAAGACAGCCTATTCTTGATGGGATTGAATGTTTACGAACGCGCGACATGGAAATGTATTTGTGCCTCACAAAAAAGCAAAAGCTTGTTTTCTATTATAGTAACAGCGAAAGAGTAGTTAATTTATTGGGTTATTATTTTGGCTTGAGTGAAAAATGTATCAAGCTCGGATCAGAATGTATTGCATGTTTTATAGTGCAATCGTTGTTACATTCTGATGCCTCCCCATCTATCAACCAACACAGGAAAAATGACATGACGCGCGCCGCATTAAAGGCTGTGCCCCGAAAAACAGTGGAATGGATGCAGCAACATTCATTTAATTCTGACTTTGTTAATTCCTATCTTAAAGTGATTGAAAAATGGGAAGAAAAGAATCGCCTTCAATAAAATTATAATTTTGACGGTGTAGGAACGCGGACAGTGTCGCATCAAGCGGAAGCTTCTATTTTCTTATCTCGGCGCTTTTTCCATGCGCATCCAAACCTTCAAGTTCCGCAAATTTTTTCACGGCAGGCAACGCTTTTTTGAGCGAAGCACGGTTGTATTCGACAACACTCGTGCGGCGCTGAAATTGGTCAACGGTCAAACCGGCAAACGACGCGCCCGCGCCGCCGGTCGGCAGCGTGTGGCTCGGCCCGGCCACGTAATCGCCCAAAACCGTCGGCGACCATGGCCCAAGGAAAATCGCACCCGCCGTTAGAATCTTTTCGGAAACTTTTCGTGGGTCACGCGTCATCACTTCGCAATGCTCCGGCGCAAGCTGGTTCGTTAGCGTAATCGCATCGTCGAGTGATTTCACTTGAATCAGCCAGCCGTTGTTTTGCAACGCACGCTGGATGTATTCCCGGCGCGCAAGCTTTGGCAGTTGCTTAGTAATTTCACTTTCGACCGCTCTCAAAACTTTCGGCGAAGTTGTCACAAGCCACACGCGCTCATGGCCGGAGCCGTGCTCGGCCTGCGCGAGCAAATCAGCGGCGGCAAATTTTGGATTGGCCGTTTCGTCTGCGAGCACGAGCACTTCGCTCGGGCCGGGCAGCAAATCAATCGCGACATGCCCGACGAGCAAGCGTTTGGCGGTGACAACGTAAGCGTTACCGGGGCCAAAAATTTTTTGGACGTGGCGGATCGTTTTTGTGCCGTAAGCCATCGCCGCAATCGCCTGCGCGCCGCCGACGCGGTAAATCTCCATCGCGCCCGCCACGCGCGCCGCGAACAGCAGCGCGGAATTGATTGAACCATCCTTGCCGCATGGCGTGCAAACAACGATTTCCTTGCAACCTGCGACTTTCGCCAGCGTGACGGTCATGAGCGCCGTCGAGACCAGTGGCGCGGTGCCGCCGGGAATGTAAATGCCGACGCGCTGGAACGGATCAAATTTCTCACCGACCGACGCGCCGTGCGAATTTTTCATTTGCCAGTTTTTGCGCAGCGATTTTTTGGCGAACGCGGCGACGTTTTTTTCCGCTTCCGCGACGGACGCGCGCAGCGATTCGTCGGCTTTCAATGAAGCCGCGAGCAATTCGGCTTGCGTGATGGCGAGTTGATCGGCGGAAAGCTTCGCGCCGTCGAATTTTTCCGTGAATTCCAAAAGCGCATCGTCGCCGCGAATGAAAACCTCGTGTAAAATGGCACGTGTGCGTTCTTCAATTTCAACATCGAACAAGCTCGAAGTTGTCGTAAATTCGCGGATTTTTTGAGGAAAACTTTTGTCGTCGTAACGAACGATTTTCATGCGTGGAGGCTAGAGGATGAAGAATTGAAAGTCAAAACCGCGGCGTTTTTGGATGCCGACGTTTTTGCTGCCAAATCACTGCTACGGCAGAAGTTGCAAGCAAGACAATCGTTGACGGCTCCGGCACGGTGCTTGCTATCCACGGCATGACAGGCAAGATCGAATCAAAACCGCTGATGTTGCCGTAAGTTGAATTAGCATTGCCGCTTGTAGAAGCAACAAAAGAAATCACGCCTGCTAAATAATACTGCGAGCCGTCGCTCACGAAAACGCCGCCGCCGCTGTCGCCGGGAGCAACGCAGCCTTCCAGCGGCAGCGCATTGTTCGCGGGACTGTCAAACGTTGCGCCGAACACGGAGGTTGTATTGCCAAAATTGGAATTGTTCACATCAACAACATCTTGAAAACCGCGCTTCTGACCATCGAGCGTTTTCCATCCGGTCAATCCGGTGCCGGTAAAACCATAGCCGACAAATGTGGCGGTCTGCCCCAACAAAGTTGAGCCGGTGTAAAGCAGCGGCGGCGGAATGGGCGTGAGTGACGAGCTTAAATGCACCAAACCCAAATCCGAACCGCCAGAAGCGTTGCCATCCCAGCTTGGATCGGTAATGAGTTGTGTCGAGGTATAAGCTGTTCCATCAAGAGTGAATGTTCCAGAGCTGGCGGCTGTTAACAAATGCGCTGCGGTCAATACCCAATCCGGCGCGATCAAAATGCCGCAGCCGGTATAGCCCCAACTATTCACAAAAGTGCCGACCGCTGCAAATGCCGGGTCGTTGCCTAATGCCACGTAACCGCTGTCGGGAACGTCATCCCGAATCGTCGCACTCCAAGCATCCAATGGAAAAGCCATCAGGACGAGAATTTCAACGGTTGTTAGAAATCTGATTTTAATCCAGCGCATAATAATATTGCTCCATGTAATTTTTTTTCGTCAATACTAAACTGAAGTTTTGGCTTTTGTTCCGCTGCCAGTGTCCCGATATTTATTTCATGCGCAATCCAATCATCGTCGCGCTTGACGTTCCGACGGCCGAAGCCGCATTGAAACTGGTGGAGCAACTCGCGCCGGTTTCGGGCGGATTCAAAGTTGGCAGCGAACTGTTCACAAGCGCCGGGCCGGACGTCGTTAAAAAAATCCGGGCAGCGGGTGCGCTGGTATTTCTGGATTTGAAATTTCACGACATCCCGAACACGGTCGCCAAAGCCGTCGCTGCTGCGGTGCAACTCGATGTGCAAATGTTAACCGTCCACACGAGTGGCGGCTCTGAGATGCTCAAGGCCGCCGAGCAGGCTGCGCAGGAAAATGCGTGGAAACTTGGCCGCCCTCCTCCGCTCGTCCTCGGCGTGACGGTCTTGACCAGCCTTGATTCTGGCGCGTTGCGCGAAGTCGGGTCGGATGTGAACGTGGAATTTCAGGTGCGCCGGCTCGCGATGGTAGCGACCAAGGCCGGCTTGCGCGGATTGGTTTGTTCGCCGCTGGAAATTTCCGCGCTGCGAAAAAGCCTGCCGGCGAGCGCGCAACTGGTCACGCCGGGCATTCGCACCGGTGAAGAAAAAGCCGATGACCAAAAGCGCACGCTCACGCCGAAAGAAGCGGTTGCCGCGGGCGCAAACTGGCTCGTGATTGGCCGCCCGATTTACGCGGCAGAAAATCCGCGCGTGGCAGCGGAGAAAATTTTGGAGTCATTGAATTAAACCGCTCAAGCCAACATGAACACAAAACCCGTCACGCTCGTCGTCACATTTCAGGCGCGGCCCGGAAAAGAAGCCGAATTGCGCAAAATGTTGACTGGGTTGCTCGTGCCGACACGCAAGGAAGACGGTTGCATCAATTACGACTTGCACGTTGCGCCGGACAATCCGTCGAAATTTCTTTTTTACGAAAACTGGACGAGCAAGGCGCATCTGGACGCCCACGGGCAAACGCCGCACGTCCAAAATTTGCGTGCGCGCATGGATGAATTTTGCGGCGAACCACCGAAATTCACCTTTTTGCAAAAGATTGGATAAGTTCTTGAATCTGTTCCGGCAGGATAATTTCCCCTTCGCGCTTAGATTTGATCAATGAAAGAAAGTTCAAGGCTTAATCTGCAAACTTTTTCGCCGCGATGCTTGCATTATGGCCGCCGAAGCCAAAGGAGTTGTTGACGATGGCGTTGACTTTCATTTCGCGCGCGGTGTTGGGAACGTAATCCAGATCGCATTCGGGGTCGGGAACTTGATAATTGATGGTCGGCGGCACGATGTCATGTTTGATGGCGAGCGCGCAGGCACTCATTTCGACAGCACCCGCAGCGCCGAGCATATGGCCAGTCGCGCCTTTGGTGGAACTGACGGCGACCTTCTTCGCGTAATCGCCAAAAACGGTCTTGATGGCCTGAGTTTCACAGGCGTCGCCTTGCGGTGTGGAAGTGCCGTGGGCGTTGATGTAGGAAACGTCTTCAATTTTCAGTCCACCGGTCTTCAAAGCCATTTTCATGCAGCGCGCCGCGCCTTCGCCATCGGGCGACGGGGCGGTGAGATGGTAGGCGTCGGCGGTATTGCCGTAGCCGACGATTTCGCAATAAATTTTTGCGCCTCGTTTTTTGGCGTGTTCCAATTCTTCCAGCACAACGACACCCGCGCCTTCGCCCATGACAAAGCCGTCGCGTTCCTTGTCGAACGGGCGTGAGGCGTGTTTAGGGTCGTCGTTGCGCGTGCTCATGGCTTTCATCGCGCAAAAGCCACCGATGCCGATGGGAACGACAGCCGCTTCCGCGCCGCCGGCGAACATCGCGTGTGCGTCGCCCATTTTAATGGCGCGCCAGGCTTCGCCGATGGCGTGATTCGCTGTCGCGCAGGCGGAGCAAGTGGCGAAATTCGGGCCGCGCAAATTTTTATACATCGAGAACAAACCGGAGGCCATATTGCTAATGAGCATGGGAATCATGAACGGCGAGAGTCGGCCAGGGCCGCGCTCCATCAAAATTTTATGCTGTTCGGCGGTGGTTTGCAGTCCGCCGATGCCGGAGCCGATGATAACGCCGATTTCGTCGCAATTTTCTTTTTCGAGGTCAAGGCTTGCATCGAGCAAGGCCTGATGGGCGGCATATACGCCAAATTGGGAATAGCGGTCCGAACGCCGGACATCTTTTGGCGATGGAAATGCCGGGGCCGGATCAAAATTTTTCACCTCACCGGCAATTTGCGTGTCCAACGCCGACGGATCGAATGAACTGATGCGGTCAATGCCACATTGGCCTGAAATCAGATTTTTCCAGAACGTGTCCACGTCGTTTCCAATCGGCGTGACCACGCCGAGGCCGGTGACAACCACGCGGCGTGCATATGAATTGCTTGCCATAAATCAAACGGGGCAGCTTAAGCCTGAGTTAGCTGAAACTGCCCCGAAGCTGTGAAAGTCGCAACTATTTTTGCTGGGTGTCTTCGATGTATTTGATGACATCGCCGACACTTTGAAGTTTTTCGGCCTGTTCATCCGGTACTTCCACGCCGAATTCCTCTTCCAGTGCCATGACCAACTCCACCGTGTCAAGCGAGTCCGCACCGAGATCCTCAATGAACTTGGCCTCCGGTGTCACTTGATCTGCATTCACACCGAGTTGTTCGACGATGATTTCTTTTACACGTTGTTCAATAGTTTTATCAGCCATGAGTTGCTCCTGTTTAATTTCCAATTGTCTATGCCATAAAAATGCCAGCCGTCAAATCAAATGCAAGTGAAATTAAAAAAAGTTTTGACAAACGGGTCGAAATCGTGTTTCTTTTCACCGGTTTAAATGAAAAACACGTTTGCAAAAATACTGATGCACGCGCCGGTCAATGGACGTATGTCCATTTGGCAGCGCGACTGCCATCTTTTTGGTAACGTGGGAACGAAGCTATAAACCGAGAAAATAGATTTTCAAGACCCGCGATTGCCAGTCAATCGCGGGTTTTCTGTTTTAACCAGGTAAAAACGAAAGGAAAAGCATGAACAAAAATTATAAACAAGTGCCGACACAATTCGGTCCCGAAACGCGCTTTGAGCTGCGGCCAAATCCGCCTGCTCCATTCCGCGCAATTCAGGAAACCGAATTCGAGCGGCTTAAAGCCAAATTGCTCGCGACGCAATTGGCCGTGACAACGTCAGAATTGAACGTCTCACTACGGCGCGCGGCCAACGAGGCGGCAGCGCTGGCGTGGGCGACACTTTACCCACTGCTGGTGTTTCCGGTGCTGTTCGATGAAAAAACTGAGGCTGCCGTTCGTCAAGCTGAACGGCAGACGCGCATTTTCGCGAGCAGCCGCGAACTACTTGCCGTATGAAACCGCACCAACTTAAAGTGGGGCATGGCGTGCGGGAAGTCGTTGGCACGGGCGAAATTTTACGCTCGCGCCAACGACTTCCCGCCGCCTTTTTTGTGATTCGTCCACGATTACCGCGACAATCAGCTTGCCGCGAACTCCCCATCATGCGAAAAATTAAGATGAACACGGAAGGGTGGCTGAGTGGTTAAAGGCACCTGACTCGAAATCAGGCGTAGTCGCAAGGCTACCGTGGGTTCGAATCCCACCCCTTCCGCCACCTATTTGCCATATCTTTACAAGATGGCGCGTAGGAGAGGTTTATGGTGATTTCGTCTTTACCGATGATGATTTTGTCGGTGATTATTTCAATGATTTCACGCTTCTCTTCGGGCTGCATCGTCTGCCAGTGGTCGTAAAGGTTGCTCGCTTGCCTGGCGATTTCCTCGGCTGACAGACTGTTCACTTTGAGAATGTCCACTTCCGCTTCCAAGCGGGGAATCTCCGCTTCAAGCTGTTTTCGTCTTTCTTCAAGCGGGGTGTAAAATTTGCTGAATCCATCGGCGTCCAGTTTTTCTTGCTGATACAAATCGTAGGTGCGTTGAGTCTCTTTCCGAACGCGCTGCAATTCTTCCTGCTGCACGGCGATGAGGCGTTCCTTGCCGTTGGCCGTTTCGTTGGAACTTTTCAAATAATTGGCGATGGCGTCGGGCGAAAGCGAATAGCCTTTGATCTCCTCGCA
>JBEKZT010000275.1:0-2674 GCA_049509595.1 Verrucomicrobiota bacterium | reverse complement strand
ACCCTCGCCCAGAACCAGACTGCCGCTGGGCTCCGATCCGTCGCCGTCGGCTCCGGTGAAGTTCCAGATCACGCTGTACTCCCATGTTCCGCCGGGTGCGGCGGGCGGTGTCAACTGGAACACGGTGCCGCAGGCTTCCGAGTATACGCCAGGGCAGTTGCCAACGCTCGACCCGCCGTAGGCCGTAACGCCATAGAGCACTCCGCCCGACCCTGCCGTAAGCGGTGTGACATTGAAGCAGCCGTCCCCGCTGGTCGATCCGAAGGCGTGAAGTTCGGTGGCCGACCAGGATGCACCGCTGCTCGTCGTCGGCACAAGCTCGTAGACCGTGCCGCAGTTCCCACTGAGCGAGGTAGTACCATATAGCGCGCCTCCAGAGCGGATCACCCCCGCGTACGGGAGGTTGCCCACAGGATCCGTGAGAAAATTCAATATTGTGTGCTGGGCCCAGGCTCCGCCGGACTCGGATGGCGGTGTTAACTGGAACACCGTTCCCCCGGTCGGATCGGCGCCGCCGAGGCAATCGGAGCACGCGTTGGTGTACGTCGTCCCGTACAGCGCTCCGTCCGGGGCAACGATCACCCCACTGAATGGTGTACGCGGCGTGTTATACACGCCGTCGAAGCTGTAGACTACTGACTCGGTCCAGGTGCCCCCCGCCGCGGCCGGAGGCGTCATCGCGAAGACGGTACCGCCATCATTGTCCGTCCCTCCGTCCTGCGTGGTCCCGTACAGCGTGCCACTACTATCGAAAACCAGGGTCGCGTCCGGGTTCGCTCCGTCTGGACCCGCGAAATCGTGCAATATGGTCTTGGTCCAGATTCCTCCGCTGGCGGGCGACAGCTCAAAGACCGTACCGTTGCCGGCTCCGCCTGCATAGGTCACGCCATACAGCTTTCCGTTCTTGCTTAGGGTCACACCGGTGGGCATCGGCCCCTCATAGCCGCCTTGCATGGACCCGTCCGCGCCACCTTGAAAGGTGTACAGCGTAGTGAAAACCGGGCTTTGGGCTTGGACCGATACTCCTAAACTGAGCCCGCACAGGAAAACGAAAATCTTCCGCATCGTCTCATCCTCCTTGACGTTCGGGCCAGACGCGCGTGCACTTGCAGCCCGTCAAGTTCTCGTGACGCCATTATACGCCACAAGGCATGGCAGACGAAGCCCAAGCAGGTTTCTCGCAAAGACGCCAAGGGGACGCCAAGTGCGCCAAGAGGGCACACACATTAAGGATGCCGGTACCATTGAAGGTGCATGGGCCCGAGAGATCCGTCTCGGAACACCAATGCGTCTCCGTCCGCGCCCTCTAGCCATCCGCTCGGCGCCGTATCCACGGCACGCCACTCCGAGGAGGCGCGATCCAGGGTGTAGAACTGGTGCGTGCGGGTTTGGTCGTCCCAGACTTGCACGAAGAAGGAACCGTCTCGCGTGAGAGCCAGTTTGGGGTTGAGTCCGAACTGATCCAGCCGCCATCGGCCGGTAAGGTTGCCGTTCAGGTCCAGCTCGACCCACTCGGTTTGGCTACCCCGGGTGCCCGAAACGGCCCAGAGTCCGATGCGATCGTGGGCGACGGTGATGCTGTTCCACTGGAAGCCCTGAGAAGCCGGCTCAAGGCCGGTTGGAAAAAGCGACCGGGGGAGATAAGCGCCCGCCTCCTTGCCATCTGGCCCGTACTTCCGCACGGTCTGGTATTCATGCTTGGGATTTCCGTGCACGCTGGCGGCGTCCATTTCGCAGCCAAAACTCCACAGAGAATGATCTTCGGCAAACGCGAGGTGGTGGGGCAGATACAATCCGGTCTTGATGGTCCTGGTCACGGAACCGGAACTGTCCCGGAAATCGATGCCGCCGCCCTTCTTCGGATCCCAATCGCCCCAGGCAACGGCGACCGTGCCATCGGTGTCGACGGCGATGGCGCGCGGGTGCCCAGCCGCCTCGGCAAAGGCCATGGCCAGGTGACCGTCGGGCGCGAAGATGGTGACCGAGTCCGCTCCCTCGTTACCGATCAAGTAGAAATAGCCCTGGTAGAAAGCCGGGACCATTTGGAATGGGTCTCTCCTGGCCTGCGACGTTACCTCACGAATGGGATCGTTTCCAGCTAACAGGCAGAGGCTGAAAAGCACGGTTAGGATCATCGCTTTTGGCATTGGCTTCTCCTTACACTTAGTGTTTCACGAAGAGGGCCGATTGACAATCGGCCTGCAGGTTGACAACCTGCCCCACTCAGTGGGAGTGGGTGTGCGGCTCAGCGGCCGGGATGACACAGCCGCTTTCGGCGACGGAGCAGCCGACGTGCTCGAATTGCACGGTGGAGTGGCGGATGTGGAAGTCTTGCGCCAGCATGTCGTTGATGCGCGCCAGGATGCAGTTGCTGGCGGAGGGCGGCACATCGTCGATGAGCACGTGACAGCTCAGCGCGTGGATGCTCGATCCGAGGCTCCAGATGTGCAGATCGTGCACGTCGAGCACGCCTTCGACCCGGCACATGCAAGTGGTTACGGCTTGCAGTTCCAGGCCGCGGGGCAGGCCTTCGAGCAGGATATTGAGCGACTCCTTGATGATGTCCCAGGCGGTCCAGACGATCAGGACGCCGATGAGGATGGAGAGGATGGGGTCTACCTGGATCCAGCCGGTGTAGCGAATGATGAGCGCGCCCAAGATGATGGCGAAGGAT
>JBEKZT010000274.1:0-2763 GCA_049509595.1 Verrucomicrobiota bacterium | reverse complement strand
GATGGCGAGCTAACTTTTGCTCCTCCAATCGCAACAACGTTTGCGCATAGACAATTGGATCTGAGCAGCTTCTCACTGCAATCTCATCGCAGCAAACCTCTCGCCGATCTCGAACTTTCCGGCTCAGCCACCATACTCCGGGGTGAAAGAAGAGGACTGTTTCGAGTGCCGTCTGGAGTAAGTTGCATGCATAGTCCCAGCGCCGGATGTGACCTAGCTCGTGAGCCAGCACTGCCTCCAATTCTTCCGTACTCAGGTTGAGCACTGCGCTCATCGGCAGAATTACCGTGGCTCGCCAGACACCCATTGCCATCGGCGAAATCACATGATCAGATACACGTAGAGCTACTTGGCGGCCGACTTGAACACGTTCGCAGACGCGCAGAAAACTTTGTTCTACATGAATTGGCACGATCCGTCGCGCGCTTCGTCGCAACTGCTCAAGCTGGCGCCACCCACCCATCGCCCGCGTGGCGAGCAGAAGCACACCCAACATCCAGAATGTGTCCAACCAAGGCAAGATCGGTTCCGCCCGCTGCGTCAACCGGCTGATTTCGCGCCGCGTTAAGGCAGCGATCGAGCGCGAGTTCGACGGCAAAGACAATGTATCGACATATTCCGAAGGAACCCCGCTTGCCAACCGCGTCGAAGCTGTGGTCGGCAGTGGCCGAGCTACGCTTCCCATCTCACTCGCAAAGGTTGCCAACACCATCAGCGGCATGAGCCCGAGCGCACCTATAGCCAACGCGTAGCGGGCTGATGTTGATGCACCCCGAATAAGTCTGTCCGCAAGAGCGTACGCTGCCACGACCGCAGTTCCTTGCCATAGAAAATGCAGCAAAGTCCATCCCAATGCGACCAATTCAGAATGAGATAACCAACCTCCCGCTAGTCCGCTCATCGCTCATCTCCCCGCGAAGCAGCCGAGGCTTCCAAACGCGAAGCTTCCTTCTTCGCAATCAACCTTCGAATCATATTGAGTTCAGCATCGCTGGCCGCTTCCATCTCGAGAGCACGCAAAGCCAACTGTGCCGCGCTGCCGGCAAAGAACCTTTCGCTCAATTCGCGTAGAAATCGCACCTCGGTCTCGGATTGCGAAATCGCTGCTCGATAGACGTGTGCGCGCTCTCGCTCATCGCGCTCGACAAGGCCCTTCTCCGTCATAATCTGCAGCAGCTTGAGTATGCCCGTGTATACGACGTCACGCTTTTTGTTGACTGCCTCAAACAGATCGCGAACAGTCGCCGGACCTCGCTCCCACAGAATTCCCAGGAGTTCGAGTTCGCCTTCGGTCGGTCTCGGAATTTCCCGCGTCTTCACAATGAGCCAGACAATATACGAGGATGTTCGTAGATGTCAACGACAATATTCGTAGATCCAAAAACAACTAGGTCGGCTGAGAAGAATACCGGTGATCGCCGATGAGAGGCCCCTACGCGAAATGGTCGGCAGTCAAAGGCAAGGTCGCCTGAGGCGTTTTGTTATGTCGTGACCACGGGATCTAGCCACGGCCCGTCGTTCCCTATCAACTGATCAGCTTCTTGAGGTCCCCAGGTGCCCGGTGCGTATGCGTAGTAGGGGGTGACGTTTCCGAGGACCGGCTCAACGATTCGCCATTGGGCCTCCACCAGGTCCTGCCGTGAAAAGAGTTCGGTATTGCCGCGACTGGCATCGCCAAGCAACCTCTGATACGGCGGAATGTCATCAGCGGCCTGGCGATGCAACTCGAGCTCGACATCGCGGCCCACCATTCGTTCTCCCGGAGTCTTGACTCGCACACCGAGCCCTATCGACATGTCCGGACTGACGCGGATGCGCATGTGTGCCGATGTATTTGGAACTAGTTCTCCAAATGTCTCTTTGGGTGGCCTCTTGAATTCAACCAAAGCTTCGGTGCAGGTAACGGGCAGCATCTTTCCCGCGCGTACGTAGATTGGCACGCCAGCCCAGCGCCAACTGTCGATCTCCAGTTTGATTGCAACGAAGGTTTCGACAGGAGAGCCCGGGGCGACGCCGACGACTTTCCGGTAGCCGTCATATTGTCCTCGCACCACATCCTCCGCCTTCAGTGGCCGGATGGCTCGCATTAGTTCGCTTTTCCGGTCTCGCACGCCATCATAGTCCTCGCCTGTGGGAGGATCGATGGTCAGGTTCGCAACGACCTGCAGCATATGGTTCTGAACAACATCCAGGAGAGCGCCCACTTCGTCGTAGAACCTGCCACGGTCTTGCACGCCAAAGTTCTCTGCCATCGTGATCTGAATGCTGCGAATATGTTCGCGGTTCCAGATCGGTTCGAACATTGGGTTGGCAAAGCGCGTGTACAGGATGTTTTGTACCGGCTCCTTACCCAGATAGTGATCGATGCGAAAGATGTTCCCCTCAGGAAAGTACTGATGCAAGGTGCGACCTAGTTCCCTGGCCGATGCCACGTCGCGCCCGAAGGGCTTCTCCACAACTACGCGTGCATTGTTGGCGCAGCCAGACTTGGCGAGATTCTCAGCGACGGCAGCAAAGAGACTTGGCGGAATCGCCAGGTAATGCAACGGATTCTTGGAGTCGCCGAGGAGGTTGCGAAGTTGGTCGAATGTGTTGCAATCGTTGTAATCGCCGTCCACGTAACGCAGCAGGCCCAGCATCTTTTCGAAAGCTGCCTCGTCGAGGCCCCCATGATGTTCAAGGCTGTCTTTGGCACGGGCTTTGAGATGGTCAAGTGTCCAGCCCGCCTTGGCTACGCCGATAATCGGCAGGTTGAATCCTTCA
>JBEKZT010000273.1:0-2818 GCA_049509595.1 Verrucomicrobiota bacterium | reverse complement strand
TATCTCCGCCGGCATTTGGACGCGTCCTGCGGGATGAGCGTTACTCGAAAACAGCGCGGTTCGATAGGTGCGATGTTCGTGCGCGCTCCCGGGCGTACCCGGGAGGCCCGAAGAGGCGTTCGCCGACGTCTGATAGGCGCCGGGTGTGACCGGAAAGTCGGCATAACACGATAAGAGTAGGTCCGTCTGGCTGGTATGTCAACGAGTGAAGACCTAAAGGAAAAGTCGAAGGAAAATGCAGCGCCACGACTACTGAGCGCGTGGAGACCGGCGTGCTGGAGAAAACTGCGCCGGCGCCTGCTGCGCGGCCCGAAACCGACTATGCCTTGCTTCCTCCTACTCGTCGTTCTGATGTTTCCGCGCGTCGTGCTGGCGCTGATGTGGTTCTTCTCGACCTACTTGCAGCGCGCATTCCACGGCGGCCTGCTCCTGCCGGTACTCGGCTTCCTTTTCCTGCCGCTCACGACGATCGTTTATGCATGGGAACTTAACAGTCGCATGCCGATGCAGGGGATCAATCTGATATGGCTGCTGATCGCTGTGATAGTCGATCTGGGCGGCTTGGGAGGCGGCGCGCATCGCCAATCGCGGCGATGAGGTGACGTGGCCGAAAGTACTCAGGCTATGTGCCGCTGGTCGCCGCCCTGGCCCCTTCGCGTAGTGCCGCAATCCGGTTCTGCAGGGTCCGCAGGCTGATCCCCAACATCACGGCGGCCAACTTCCGGTTGCCGCGCACGTGCTCGAGTGTCAGTTTGATGTAAGACTCCTCGAGTTTCATGAGTGGTTGGCCGGGCTGGAGCACCACTGGGCCTTCGTAGCCGGCCGGCGGCCGGGCGTACGGGCCGGCGCTCGAATCGAACGCGCCGGGAGGCAGATCCGTCAGGCGGATTAATCCTTCGCTTGCCAGGATGGTGGCTCGCTCCAGAATGTTGCGCAACTCGCGCACATTGCCGGGCCAATCATACCGATGAAGCACATCCAACACGTCGGCGCCGACCCCCGTGACGCGCGTGCTGTACTTCCGGTTCAGGTTCTGCAACATGACGTCGGCGATCTGCGGGATATCTTCCTTATGCTCACGCAGCGGCGGCAACACGATCTGGAAAACACTCAACCGATAGTAAAGTTCTTCGCGCAAATGCGTTCTGAGTTCCTGGCTGGTGGCCGCCAGAACGCGCGCGTCTACGGCGATTTCATGCTTTCCGCCCAGGCGCCGCACCCGCAAGTCCTCGAGAACGCGAAGCAGCTTGGGTTGCGTGGACTGGGGCATCTCGCCGATTTCATCGAGAAACAGCGTGCCCCCATGAGCCTGCTCAAAACAGCCGGCCGAACGCTCCATGGCTCCCGTAAACGAGCCCTTCTCGTGGCCAAATAACTCGCTCTCAACCAGTGCCTCGGGTAAGGCGGCGGCATTGATCGCGACAAAGGGCCCATCGCTGCGGGGGCTGAACTTATGAATCTCCCGCGCCACCAGCTCCTTGCCAGTGCCGCTCTCTCCGCAGATCAAAACGGGCGCCGAAGTGGGCGCCACCTGCCGGATCAGGGAGAAGATCCGCTGCATCGCCGGGGTGGTTCCTACCATGTCCCCGAGCACGCCGCGAAGGCTGAGGTCGCGCTTCAACTCGTCGGTTTTCCGCAGGCTTCGGTTGTAGCCGATGGCGCGTTCCAGAAGAGTCCGGAAGGCGCGCGGCTCTACAGGCTTCTCCAGATACCAGAATGCCTTCAGGTCGTGAACGGCGGACAAAGCCTTGTCCATGCTGCCGAATGCGGTCAGCGCGACCGCCGGCGTGAGATCGCCGCGATCCTTCAAATACCGCAGCAACGCGAAGCCGTCCATGCGCGGCATCACCAGATCCGCCACAATGACGTCCGGGATAAAGGCCGTGAGCCGTTCCAGCGCTTCCTGCCCGTCGCCTGCCAGCCGCGTTTCGTAGTCGCCATCCGAAAGCATGGCGGCCAAGGCGGTACGCTGGCGTTCGTCATCATCGACAATGAGTATACGGCCCGGAACGACCGGCTGTCGCGACATTGTTTCCCTATTTTAGCAGATTTCCGAGGAGCGGACGGCCAAATCCGAAATTCGATTCGTTTGCCTAGCCCAGGACCCTGCGTCCCTGAATCAGGCGGATCACCATTACGATCACTGCAATCACCAACAGAATGTGAATCAGTCCGCCGGCGGTGTAGGAGGTTGCCATCCCCAAAGCCCACAAAACCAGCAGTATTATACATATCGTCCAAAGCATCGTTTTATGTTCCTTTATGCGACGACTGTTGCATGAGCAGGTCCAAAGCGGCGAACTGCGCTCCACTAATGGACTAGAGCCAGCCGAAAGCGTGCACGCGGAGTGCCACTGCTGCGAGATGCAGAATCTGCATTTCATCCCGGCAGTTGTTGCAGAGCCACGTCCGTTTTAAACGGTTGCGCCGAAACGGTGCCGCGCGTGCTCTACCGAAATCATGAAGACATATTCAATTACCGGAGCCGTTTTGGCGACCCTGCTTCTCGCGTTCTCCGCTTTTGCACGCGACCGCATCTTGCTGAACGGCACTTGGACGCTAGTGCCCACCAAAAGCGATTTTGCGGGCCAGCCGGTGGTCCAAACCGGCACGGTAACCATAAACGAGCGCGAGGGTATCATCACTATCTCACGCAATTTCGTGTATGAAGGCGCCGGCGAGACGTACTTCTACCGCGATATGACCGACGCCCAGAACAACGCCACGATCCACAGCGGTAAAGACCTCAAGAGCAAGACCCGCTGGGATCACAATGTGCTGAAGGCGATCACCACGGAATCCGGCGTGGTTACCGTCG
>JBEKZT010000272.1:0-2911 GCA_049509595.1 Verrucomicrobiota bacterium | reverse complement strand
ATTTTGCCCTTCATTAAGGCAAGCATCCACATCCACTTGCCGTTCCCCACGCTGCCAATGCTATCGTAGACGGCCGCCCCTGCCTTCACGATTGGGTCAAAGAACGCGAAGAGATCCAGGTTCTGAATCGGTTCATAGTCCGGTCCTACCTCCGCGATCTTCGCGTTAGCGCCATTTTGCCGAAGGTCTTCGCGGATCAGGGGAGCACGTTGCCCAGCCCCAATGACGCCTTGACCTACGACGACAGTCCAATCGAGATTGGCAGAGCGGACAGCACCCTCCGCTGTGGAGGCTGCCGTCAGCATCAAGCCGAACGGATGCCAAGGCATATTATCGAGTGAGCCCTTTTCAAGGTCCGAAACTGAATTGTGACGCATATCTCACGAATCTCTAAAACGCAAAGGGATTGCCGACTACCGTGTCGCCCATGTACCAGGTTATTCGGTTCCATGTGGAGGAGTCATTCGCAATGTATTGCAACTCCTGCTCGAAGGGAGTGCCCGCTAGACCACTGGTCTCCCCAAGGTAGACTCACAATGACCTTGACTTGTCCGGCCGGAATTTATACGATCCCGGCATCTTAAAGCGGCTGCGGCCGTGAGCAGGGGCCAGTGGCAGTGTTGAGCCGTTGTTCCAGGGAATGCGCTGCCAAGCGCAAAGTCTGCCGCCCTGCCGCCCTGCCGCCATTTCTAGGGCTTCGAAATCCAAGCCGGTGATCGACTGGCGCCCTAAGCGGGTTTGATTTCCCGGACGATTTCGCTTTGAAGGTCGCTTTGGAGCCCCCTTTTTCGGCTGCCCCTTTGGAAGCCGCCGGGGACGGTTCCAGTTGGGCATCGGCCCATTGTTCACAAGCCTCCCGATACTGCTCCATCTGTTCCAGAAACGTATGCCCTTGTTCCGTAGGTACAGCACCAAGAAAGCGCTTTTCGCTCTTTCTCCATTTCTATGACGTGCTCCCTACACGAGCAACGCGGCCAACCCCTTTGCTCCCGGTGGGAGTTGTCATTTATACTGTTGGTTTGCCATAAGACTTTCGAACAGATCAGGAGCAAGTACCTTTCATGCCCAAGCGTACATTCCAACCCAACCGGCGCAGGCGATCGAAGAAGCATGGCTTTCGCACGCGCATGAAGACCCAGGGCGGCCAGAAGGTGCTATCGCGCCGCCGCGCCAAAGGGCGCAAGCGGGTCTCGGTGAAACCAGGTTTCCGCGAGTAGTCCGAGCAAGAGCAAAGTTTAACCACAGGGGACACAGGGGTTCACAGAGGAACGCCTGAGCGCCGGATCGGCGCTGTCCTGGCTTCTTTCGGCTGGCTTTTTCTGCTCGCTTTCTCTTTTTTCTTTTTCTTGGCAGGATACCTCTATCAGGGAATTAGACCAGACGATTGCCGTGAGCGCTATCGCTCCCCAGGAAGAGTCGGACGGAACGGGACCGCGGGGGAACAAGATTAGTTTCCCGCGGAGCGGACGACTGCTGCGCCACGTAGATTTTGAGCGGGTTTATAAGCAAGGGCGACGGCACTTCTCGGCGACGATGACCGTTTTCTATTTGGCGAGGGTTGCGGGGGATCTGCCGGGTAGCAACCAATCAATCCAGTCGGGTCCGCGTGTGGGATTCACCGTGGGGCGGGCGCTGGGCGGGGCAGTGGTGCGCAATCGCATGAAGAGGCGGTTGCGGGAAGCGGTGCGGCTGGCGCGGGTGGGGCAGGCCGGAGCGGTGGATGTGGTCATTAATCCCAAGAAGTCGTTGCTGGGTGTTGAGTTTGCGGCGGTGCTGAACGAAGTACGCAGAGCGTTCGTAGTGATAGAGCAGAGGGTGAAGGCGGGCGGCGCAGGAGTGCGATAAGGATGCAAGCCAAACGCGCGATTTATTGTGTCGCAAAACCACGACACATCGCGCGGCTCGCCCAGATCCTTCGCTGCGCAAACAACGCTTGCTCAGGAAGACAAGGCCTTGACAGAGATGCGTGAGTTTGCGAAACACGCTGTGCTGCTGATCTTGCGGGCGTACAAGTGGGCGATTTCGCCTATGTTTCCGCCGGCTTGCAGGTATGTGCCGACTTGTTCTGAGTATGCGATGGAGGCGGTGGAACGTTTTGGTGCGCTGCGCGGGGGGGTAATGGCGGCGGGGCGGGTGTTGCGGTGCCATCCGCTGGCGCGGGGCGGGCATGATCCGGTGGCGGGCGCGGGTTGCGCGGGTGCAGTGGTGGAATCTCCTTTACAGGCCGGTGATCATTAGACAGAAGCTTGTCTGGAGCAGTTCGCAAGAAGCGGGAATGATTTAAGGAAAGTTAAAAACACTTTGGCTGAATTTCAAAATCCGCAGCAGGAACCTGGGACCGAGAAGCGGCTGGTCCTGGTATTTATTCTTACTTTTTTAGTGATTCTGGGGTTTCAGGCGTTTACGAAGAAGTACGGGCCGCCGCCGATCGTGCCGACGACGAATCAAACTGCGCAGACGCAGGCGGCTGCTGCGGGTGCGGAGACGAGTTCGAATTTGCCTGCGGTTCCGGTTCCGGTGGGAGTGACCAAGCAGGCGGGCAGCGAAACTGAAACGGTTGTCGAGAACGATCTTTACCGCATCACGTTTACGAACCGTGGGGCGGAGGTGAAGTCGTGGATTCTGAAAAGATTTGATAACGAGACGCAGAACGGGTCGCTGGATTTGGTAAATCCCGAGGCGGCGGCGAGGTATGGGTATCCGCTATCGCTGTGGACTTACGATGAAGGGCTGCGCGGGCGGCTGAGTTCGGCGTTGTATGTTGGGTCGCGCGCGGGATCGCAGACGTCGCCGACGGATTTGACGTTTGAGTATTCGGATCACGATCTGAGTGTTCATAAGACGTTTCGCTTTGATCATAGTTATGTGGTGAGTGTGGAAACGTCGGTGGTTTACAAGGGCGTTGAAGTGG
>JBEKZT010000271.1:0-3301 GCA_049509595.1 Verrucomicrobiota bacterium | reverse complement strand
ATTGGGAAAGATCTGCCGCGCGCATACGAGTTTTCCGGTAAACAACTCATCGTGAAATCGACTCGCCCGGATGAACACTGGAGAGTTGTCTGGGAGCGCTAGAATGCAAAAACGCAAACTGGGGAAGAGCAACTTGGAAGTTTCGGCGATCGGGCTCGGGTGCATGGGCATGACCGGCGGTTACGGTCCAGCCGGCGACAGGCAGGAGATGATTTCCGTGTTGCGCGCGGCGGTCGAACGCGGCGTCACGTTCTTCGATACCGCTCAAGTGTACGGCCCGTTTGCGAACGAGTCGCTGGTGGGCGAAGCCCTCGCTCCCTTCCGCGGGCAAGTGGCGATAGCCACGAAGTTCGCCTTCCAATTCGAAGAGCAGGATGGCTGTGCGCATCCCGCGGGTCTGAACTGCCGGCCGGAGTACATTAAGCATAGCGTGGAAGGCTCGCTGACCAGGCTTCGGGTCGAGGCCATTGACCTGTTCTATCAACACCGGGTCGATCCGCAGGTTCCGATTGAAGATGTGGCGGGAGCGGTGAAAGACCTGATTCAACAAGGCAAGGTGAAGCACTTCGGCATGTCCGAAGCGGCCGCGCAGACGATCCGGCGGGCGCACGCCGTGCAACCGGTCACGGCGGTGCAAAGCGAATACTCGCTCTGGTGGAAGCGCCCGGAAGCCGAAGTGTTACCGGCGCTGGAGGAGCTCGGAATCGGCTTCGTGCCGTACAGCCCGCTAGGCAAGGGCTTTCTTACGGGAAAGATTGCCGAAGGCACTTCGTTCGCCAGCACCGATATCCGCAGCCGCATTCCGCGCTTCACGGCCGAAGCGCAGAAAGCGAATCAGGCGCTGGTCGATCTGTTGGGCGCGATCGCGGAACACAAGAAGGCGACCACCGCGCAAATCGCGCTCGCCTGGCTGCTGGCGCAGAAGCCCTGGATCGTTCCCATTCCCGGCACTACCAAGCTGGCGCGCGTCGAGGAAAATATCGGCGCGGCTGCTCTGGAACTGACGCCGGGCGATCTCGCCGGGATCGACAGCGCCACCTCCAGCATCACGGTGCAAGGCGCCCGGTACCCCGAAGAAATGGAGCGGATGACCTACCGATGAGCACGGCACGCGACATTCCCACCACGACGTTCGGCAAGACCGGCGTCAATGTGAGCATCATTGCGCAGGGCGGAGCCCGCATGGACCTCCATCCGGATATTCAGACAGCGGCGGCGCACGTGCGCCGGATGTACGGCCTGGGCGTGACCTATTTCGACTGCGCGCACGGATACTGGGGCGGGCGCTCCGAAGAAGCCTACGGCATCGGCCTGGAAGGCGTCCGGAAGAATGTATTTCTCTCGACCAAGACCCTGAAGCGAACCGCGCCGGAAGTGCGGCAGGATCTGGAAACCTCGCTCCGTTTGCTGAAGACGGACTATGTCGATCTCTGGCAGGTTCACGCCGTCCGGAACCAGGATGACATCGACAAGATCCTCGGCCCTGGCGGCGCGTTAGAGGCCTTCGAAGCCGCCAAGAAGGCCGGCAAATGCCGCTTTATCGGGTTCACCGGCCACGACGATCCGGAAACCCACGCGGCATTACTGAAGGCGTACGACAAGTGGGACACAGTCATGATGCCGCTTCACGCGGCGGACCACGCCTATTTGAGCTTCGAGCAAATCGCTCTGCCCGTGGCGGCGGAACGCGGCGTGGGCGTCCAGGCAATTAAGGTCTTCGGCAAGGCATTCCTGCTCAGATCTTTGAGCCCCACCGAATGCCTGAGATACGTACTCAGCCTGCCGGGCGTGCACGTAGCTGTCTGCGGCGCCGGCACCGAGGGACAGATGGAAGACAACATCCGGGCTGCCGCGAGCTTCAAGAAGATGACGGCGGAAGAGATGGCGGATGTAAGGAAGAGGGCCATAGCGGGCGCGGGGGTCTACGCAGGCTCCACGCTGGAATACTGGAAGAAGAGGGTTTGAAGCCCACCGAAACGAGATAAGCCATGCGAGGAGCAGTTCTTTACGGCCCGCGAGATGTGCGTTTCGAAGATCGCGAAACGCCGAAGATCGTCCAAACCACGGATGCCATCGTCAGGATCTCGGCTACCTGCGTGTGCGGGTCTGACTTGTGGCCATACCGCGGCATCAACCCGATCTCCCGGCCAACTCCGATGGGACACGAGTACTGCGGCATTGTAGAAGAGGTTGGCAGCGCAGTCGCCTCGGTGAAGCCTGGCCAGTTTGTCATCGGATCGTTTTTCGCGTCCGACAACACCTGTCCCAACTGCCGGGCGGGATACCAGTCGTCCTGCCGGCATGCCGAGTTCATCGGCGCCGCGCAGGCCAGCGTGCTGCGCGTGCCGCTGGCGGACGGAACCCTGGTGGCCACGCCGGATGTTCCACCGGAGGACTTGATTCCAAGCCTGCTGGCGCTCTCCGATGTCATGGGCACGGGCTGGTTCGCCGCCGACGCGGCGCACGTCCGGCCGGGATCGACCGTGGTGGTGGTCGGCGATGGCGCTGTCGGCCTGCTCGGTGTGCTCTCGGCCAGCCAGATGGGGGCCGCGCGGATTGTCGCCATGAGCCGGCACGAGTCGCGGCAGAAGCTCGCGCGCGAGTTTGGCGCGACCGACATCGTCACGGAGCGCGGCGACGAGGGCGTGGCGCGCACCAAGGATCTGACTAGCGGAATCGGCGCGGATTCCGTGTTGGAGTGCGTGGGGACGCAGGAGTCGATGATGCAGGCGATCCGCGCGACGCGTCCGGGCGGGTACGTGGGCTACGTCGGGGTTCCGCATGGTGTCGAGCTCCATGGCGAACAACTGTTCTATGCCCACGTTCATCTCCACGGCGGTCCGGCTCCCGTTCGCCGCTACCTGCCCGCACTGATCGACCTGGTGTGGAAGGGGAAGATCGAGCCGGGGAAGGTGTTCGACCTGACCTTGCCGCTGGAGCAGGTGGCGGAGGGTTACCGCGCGATGGACGAACGCCGCGCGATCAAGACGCTGCTACGTCCGAATGCAAAGGGAAACATGCCATGACCACATGGTTGCAGGACGAACTGCGCAAGATCGCTGATGCCGACGACTTGCACATCGCGCCGTTCCGTGAAGACGGAATGACGTACGGCACGCCGACGTGGATCTGGTCGGTGGCGGTCGATGACGCGCTTTACGTGCGCGGCTACAACGGGCAAGACTCTCGCTGGTACCAGGCCGCTGTGCGGCAGAAGGCGGAACGGATCCTCGCGGCCGGCATGACGAAAGATGTCGCCTTCGAACCGGTGGACGGACCACTCAACAATCGGATCGACGAC
>JBEKZT010000270.1:0-3113 GCA_049509595.1 Verrucomicrobiota bacterium | reverse complement strand
CCGTCTTTGTGACCTCCGAGTCGAAGGCTATAGTCCTTGGGCAATGCGCCCGGCACATAATCACATCCTCCCTGTGCCTCATGTATGCATACTGGAAAATATAAATAGCGCGGTGGGCATCCCTCCACTCGATCCCATCCCATAGCAGTTTACGCAACGTCTTTAGGGGGTAGCTGACCACATCCATTTCCGCACCGTCGAGATCGGGATCTAACACGAGCTTGGTTAACCGAAGCGCCCTGAGTACGGACTCGGCTTGATTCGCCAACAAATCGAACGCTGCGAACGTCTCGACTTCGTTGCCCTTTTGCGCCAGCGCACGTATCTGCTCGGTGCGCGCATCGATCAACGCGCATTGCTTGGTATGGATGTCCCGAATCGCCCTTAGTGCATGAAACAGATAAGCGGCGGAAAAGAGTGCGATATATGGGAGAATGACGGACAGCCAACTACCCCTGACGCCGTCCCTAGCGATTACGCCGAAGTGGATCTGGCAAAGCAAGATTGCGAAGACAAGGATCGCTCCTAGCACTTGTTCCCTCCCCCAAATTGCAGCCCCCCGCACTGCCTGGAGGCAGACGGGCGCCCAGTACATCTTTGCCGTCGCCACCGATCTGCCGAGATACCAAGCACTGATTGCTTTCCACATACCGCTACCCTATCGCGGCGACCATGGGTCACGCAAAGGAGGCGCTCGCAACTGCAAGCGTTAGCTGTTTTGGCGTCAACGGAACCTTCAGACACCACCCAGAGGTGTAGCCTCCGGGCCGCAGTCAAGAACAGTCCACAGGTTCTGAGTCAGGCTGGCTTAGGCTCGGCCGCGCAGTGAGCACGGGCCGCCGCAGACGCCACAGCTTGTGCAGGCCGTACAGCGAGCAGCCGATGGCCACCGCCGCCACCGCGTTCATCGTCAGCACTCCGATCGCCGTCGCCAGGAACGCCGCGGCATCCACGCGCCGCATGCGCGCGAGTCGCCTCCAGGTGCTCCATTCGAGCAACCCGATTCCGACCCATGCGGTTACCGCCGCCAGCGCCGCCATCGGCACGCGCGCGATCGCATTTCGCCCCAGCGCCACCATCCCCAGCAGGATGGCCGCATGCGCCAGATTCGACAGCCGGGTGGTCGCGCCGCAGCGCACGCTGGCCAGGCTGCGTGCCGGGATGCCCACGCTCATCGGCGCGCCAAACATCGCCGCGCCCAGATTGGCGATCCCATAAGCCCCCAGTTCGCGGTCCGCGTCAGTGCGCATCAGCGGACGGTGCCGCCCGCGAAAGTGATCCACCACGCGCGAGGTCAGCAATATGTTCACTGACGACACGAACGCCAGTCCCAGACCCGATGGCAGGACGGTCCACACATCCGCGGGTTTCCACGAGAATCCCGCGAACGGCGGCACGCTGAAATCGATGGCCCCCACCAGTCCCTGCTTGATCCCGAGAACCGCGGCAACACCCATGCCCGCCAGGATACCCAGCAGCTGACCCGGAACACGCGCGTGTACCCGCCCCGCCAGGAACGAGACGGCGATCACCGCCAGGCTGATCGCCACCGTCCCCAGGCGCGCGCTCCCCGCATGCCCCATAACCACGGCCGCCTGGTAGAGCAGATTGGTCGCTGTCCGGTCGACCGCCACCTGCACGCCCAGCATCGAGGAAAGCTGCGTCAGCACCATCATCGCCCCGATGCCGCACGAGAATCCCGTCACCACCGCGTGCGGAACCTTCAAGATGTATTGCCCCAGTTGCAGCACGCAGAAGCACATCATGAACACCGAGGCGACCAGGCAGACTTGCGCCGCGCCGCCCATACCATGTTGGGCCACCGCCGCCGCAATGAACGGCACCGTGGCGCTGGCCGTACCGCCGATCAGAACCGGATTGCGTCCCAGCAGAGCGGTAACGGGCGCAGTCACAATAGATGTGACAATGCCCAGCGTGGGAGGCAACCCCATCATGGATGCCAGGGCCAAGCCGTACGGCAGAGCGATGAGCGCCGCGATCAAACCGCCGGAGAGATCGCCCCCCAGTGCCCGCCACGAGTAGCGCTTCCGGCTGCGCGCCAGGACCGGCCAGGTGGTGCGGGGCAACCTAAACCTCAATGCCGCACGCAACTGGAGGGCGGCCAATCCTGGCCGCAGCCGCCTTTCCAGGCGGCCAGGGCCGGCTGAAAGCCGGCTGCGGGCAGAATTGCCTGGCAGAAGTGCCCGCCCCCCAATGTGTGCCAAATCGGTCCCGTCACCCGGCGTAGCACTGCAGGCACGCCTCACGGAACTTCGCCATGTCGTCGCGCGTGCCTACGGTAACGCGGACCCAATTGGGCCACACCGGCCACACCCGGCCGATGTAGACATTGTGCTTCGCCATCTGTTGGTAGAAGTCCTTGCCCGGTCTCTTCACGTTCATCATGAACATGTTGGCTTCCGAGGGAATGTACTCGATATTGTGCTTGTCCAGGAATTCGAGGGTCTCGTTGCGGATGCCGGCAATGGTGGCGCACCGCTCCGCGATCAGGTTCTTCACCTTCAGGCTGGCGTTCGCCCCCACCATGGCGGTCACTGGCAAGGCTCCGGCCGTGTACACGTTCATCTTCTGCAGCAGATCCGGCCGCGCGATGGCCGCGCCGGCCCGCAGCCCCGCCATTCCGTACAGCTTGGAAAATGTTCGCAGGATGATCACGTCCTTATCGGCCGCCGCCAGATAGGAACTCCGCACCGCGGATTGCGACAAGTGAATGTACGCCTCGTCCAGCAGCACTACCGATCCGGCGGGTTTGTTGGCCACCAGCCACTCGATGTCCGCTTTGGATGTCACCGTCCCGGTGGGGTTGTTCGGATTGCAAATATAGATCACGCCTGGGCTGCGGTGCGCCGCGGCCATGGCCTTCACATCATGCGCCGCGCTGCCCTTCACCAGCGGTACCGCGACGGTCGCCGCGCCGATATACTTCGCGGCGCGAGCGCCGGCTTCGTAGCCCGGGTCGCCCACCACAAAAGGCTTGTCCTTCGAGCAAAACGCCAGCACCGCGCGATGCAGCGGATCGCTCGATCCGGCGAATGCCTGGACATAGCTCGCCGCCGGATCCCAGGAGAACTTCACGCCTTCCTGTTCCGCCA
>JBEKZT010000027.1:0-14166 GCA_049509595.1 Verrucomicrobiota bacterium | reverse complement strand
GTGCGGCCGATGGCCATGGCTTCGCCGACGCTTTTCATCTGCGTGGTGAGCGTGGGGTCGGCCTGCGGAAATTTCTCGAAGGCGAAGCGCGGAATCTTGGTGACGACGTAATCAATGCTCGGCTCGAAGCTCGCGGGCGTTTCGCGCGTGATGTCGTTCTTGAGTTCGTCGAGCAGGTAGCCGACGGCGAGTTTGGCGGCGATTTTCGCGATGGGAAATCCGGTGGCCTTGCTTGCGAGGGCAGAGCTGCGGCTGACGCGCGGATTCATCTCGATGATGACCATGCGGCCGTTGTCCGGGCTGACGCCGAACTGGATGTTCGAACCGCCGGTCTCGACGCCCACGGCGCGGATGACGGCGAAGCTCTGGTCGCGCATGATCTGAAATTCCTTGTCGGTTAGCGTCTGGATGGGCGCGACGGTGATGCTGTCGCCGGTGTGGACGCCCATGGGGTCGAAGTTTTCGATGGAGCAGATGATGACGCAGTTGTCGGCCTTGTCGCGCATGACTTCCATCTCGTATTCCTTCCAGCCGAGGAGGGATTCTTCGATGAGAATTTCGTTCACGGGCGAAAGCTCGATGCCGTTCTTGGCGATGGCTTCAAATTCTTCCTGATTGTAACCGATGCCGCCGCCCGTGCCGCCGAGCGTGAACGCCGGCCGGATGATGAGCGGGAAACGGCCAATCTTTTTCGCGACTTCGCGGGCTTCGTCCAGGTTGTGCGCGACGCCGGAAATGGGAACGTCGAGGCCGATCTTCAGCATCAATTCCTTGAACGCAAAACGATCTTCGCCGCGATGAATCGCGTCGGGTTTCGCGCCGATCATTTCCACGTCATGACGTTCAAGCGCGCCGTTTTTGTGCAACGACATTGCGGTGTTCAGCGCGGTCTGACCGCCGAGCGTGGGGAGCAAAACGAGTTTGCCCTTCGCGCCGAGGCGTTTCATTTCCGCTTTCTCACGCACGATGATTTTTTCCACGCATTCGGGCGTGATCGGTTCGATGTAGGTGCGGTCGGCGAACTCCGGATCGGTCATGCTGGTGGCCGGATTGGAGTTGATGAGGACGACGCGGTAGCCTTCCTCGCGCAGGGCCTTGCACGCCTGCGTGCCGGAATAATCGAACTCGCACGCCTGGCCGATGATGATCGGGCCGGCGCCGATGATAAGGACGCTGTGGATGTCGGTGCGTTTGGGCATAAACGAAACGGCAAGATGAAACACGAATTGGCTAAGGAATAAAAGACAAAAGCCCGTCCACCTTAAACCGCGTCAGAAAAGTTTGGACTGGTTGCCGGTCGCCGGTTTCAAGCCGAGTTTTTTGTAACTCAATTCCGTCGCGACGCGGCCTTGCGAGGTGCGATTGAGATAGCCTTCCATGATGAGATACGGCTCATAGACTTCCTCGATCGTGTCCGGTTCTTCGCCGACGGCGACGGCGAGCGAATTCACACCGACCGGCCCGCCGCCGAATTTCGTGATGACGGCTTCGAGGATGCGCTTGTCCATTTCGTCGAGGCCGTTCTCGTCAATCTCCAGCATCGCCAGCGCGCGGTCGGCGACTTCTTTTGTGATGCGTCCATCGTGACGCACTTGCGCGTAATCGCGCACGCGGCGAAGTAAATTATTTACGATGCGCGGTGTGCCTCGGCTGCGCCGGGCGATTTCGTGCGCGCCAGCTTCTTCGATTTCAACATTCAGTAAACGCGCCGAGCGGATGACAATTTTCTGCAAGTCTTCGCCGACGTAATAATCCAATCGTTCGCGCATCCCGAAGCGCGTCAGCAACGGTGCGGTGAGTAGACCGCTGCGCGTCGTTGCGCCGATGAGCGTGAAGCGCGGTAGGTTCAGCCGCACGCTGCGGGCGTTCGGTCCTTGGTCAATGATGATGTCGAGCTTGAAATCTTCCATCGCGGGATAAAGATATTCCTCAATGGTTTTTTGCAGGCGATGGATTTCGTCAATGAACAGCACGTCGCCTTCCTCGAGATTTGTGAGGAGGCCGGCGAGGTCGGCGGCTTTTTCAATCGTCGGGCCGCTGGTGGCTTTGACATTCGCGCCCATCGCCTTCGCCAAAATATTGGCGATGGTCGTTTTCCCCAAACCTGGCGGTCCGCTCAGTAAAATATGGTCGAGCGCCTCGCCACGTTGTTTCGCGGCGGAAACGGCGATTTCCAATCGTTCCTTCACCTTTGGCTGACCGGTGAAATCGGAAAAGAGCGACGGTCGCAGCGTCATTTCGAGCGCCACGTCGGGTTTGTTCAAAGTGGAAGCGATATGTTCAGCCATCGCGTCCAGCTTGCGGAAAGTGACGCGCAGCGGCAAGCGCGATTCATCCGCGCGAAACCAAAGCGTCCGGCATCAGCCGCATTTTTCATCAGAAAATGCTGGAAATTCAAACACGGCTTGGGCAAGCTGCGCGTCCTTTATGGGACGAAACAAATTATTTTTTCGCGGCGCAATTTTTTTCGCGGCGGCGTTTTTCGCAACAAATGCCTTCGCCGGCGACGCGGATATCAATCTGCCGTCGTTGCAAGACGTTTCATTTTTTGGCGGCTTGGGCGGTCGCGCAATTTTGTTTTCCGGTTTGATCATTTGTGCAATCGGCGCGGCGTTCGGCCTGCTGCAATACTTACAAACGCGCGCGTTGCAGGTTCACAAATCCATGGGCGATGTTTCCGTCATCATCTGGGAAACGTGCAAAACTTATTTATGGCAACAGGGAAAATTTCTCGCCGCGCTCTGGATTCTCATCGCCGTCTGCATGATTTATTATTTCAAATTTTTGCAGGAAAAAGATTTCGGTTCGGTGCTGGTGATTCTGGCAAGTTCAGTTCTTGGCATCCTCGGCAGTTACGGCGTCGCATGGTTTGGAATCCGGATTAACACGACGGCGAATTCACGCGCGGCTTTTGCTTCGCTGAAAGGTAATTCGCTGAAAACACTTTTCATCCCGCTACAAGCCGGCATGAGCATCGGGCTGCTGCTCGTCTGCGTGGAACTGGCGTGCATGATTTGCATTCTACTATTCATCCCGAAGGAACTCGCCGGGCCATGTTTCATCGGATTTGCGATTGGCGAATCGCTAGGCGCGTCCGTGTTGCGCATCGGCGGCGGAATTTTCACAAAAATCGCCGACATCGGCAGCGACCTGATGAAAATCGTTTTCAACCTGCCGGAAGATGATCCGAAAAATCCCGGCGTCATCGCCGATTGCACGGGCGACAACGCGGGCGATTCCGTCGGCCCGACCGCCGACGGCTTTGAAACTTACGGCGTGACGAGCGTCGCGCTTATCGCGTTTCTCGCGCTGTCGCTGGCCGCGTCGCCAGTTCTCTGCGGCAAACTCATCATCTGGCTGTTCGCGATTCAGTCCTTGATGGTGCTCGCGTCGCTCGGCTCGTTTTATTTGAACAAAGTCATCGCCAACGCGCGTTACGGCGGCAAAACAAATTTCAACTGGGAAGCGCCATTGACCGATCTCGTCTGGATCACCTCGATCATTTCCATCATCGTCTGCTTCGTCGCGACCAAACTGCTGCTCGGCAATTTTTCCATCCCAGAAATGAAAGACGGCGTGCTGATGGGTGTGCCGTTGTCCAATCTCTGGTGGGTTTTGTCCGCCATCATCGCGTGCGGCACGCTCGCCGGTGCGCTCATCATGGAGTTCACAAAAATTTTTGTGAGCACCAGCTCGCGGCACGTCCGCGAAGTCACAAACGCCTCCGACCACGGCGGCGCATCGCTAAACATTTTGTCCGGCCTGGTCACCGGAAATTTCTCCGCGTTCTGGATGGGCCTCGTGATCCTTGCGCTGATGTTCACGGCGTTTTTATTTTCGCAAAACGCCGACTTTCTGGCGTTGCTGCCGGAGAAATTTAATTTCGCCGCGCCGATTTTTGCCTTCGGCCTCGTCGCGTTCGGTTTTCTGGCGATGGCTCCGGTGACGATTGCCGTGGACAGCTTTGGTCCTGTCACCGACAACGCGCAGTCCGTTTATGAATTGAGCCGCATCGAATCGCAGCCCAACGTCAACGCGGAAATTGAAAAGGATTTCGGCTTCAAACCGAATTTTGCCGACGCAAAACTGGAATTGGAAAAAGGCGACGGCGCAGGCAACACTTTCAAGGCGACCGCGAAACCCGTTTTGATCGGCACCGCCGTCGTCGGCGCGACCACAATGATTTTCGGCATCATCATGCTGCTCGAAAATGTTTTCGGCAACGCCATCGCAGATTTGAGCCTCGTCCAGCCGCAAATTATTTTCGGACTGCTCATGGGCGGCGCAGTGATTTATTGGTTCACCGGCGCGAGCATGCAAGCCGTCGTCACCGGCGCTTATAGCGCGGTCGTGTTCATCAAAAAAAATCTGAAGTTCGACAAGGAAACCGCATCACTCGCTGACAGTAAAAAAGTCGTCGAAATTTGCACCGTTTATGCACAGCGCGGATTGATCAACATCTTCATCGTTGTGTTTTCATTTGCGCTCGGCCTGCCGTTTTTCAATCCTTACTTTTTCATTGGCTATCTCATCGGCATCGCGTTCTTCGGATTATTCCAGGCGATCTTTATGGCCAACGCCGGCGGTGCGTGGGACAACGCCAAAAAAATCGTCGAGGTCGACTTGAAACAAAAAGGCACGCCGCTCCACGCCGCGACCGTCGTCGGCGACACCGTCGGCGATCCGTTCAAGGACACGTCTTCCGTCGCGATGAATCCGATCATCAAATTCACGACTCTCTTCGGCCTGCTCGCCGTCGAGATCGCCGTCGAATTGAAAAAGAAAAATCCCGACTCATGCCTGTCCTACATCATCGGCTCGGTCTGTTTTCTCGTCGCGCTGATTTTTGTCTATCGCTCGTTTTACTGCATGAGAATTCCCGCAGACGAAACGGTCGGGAAATAATTGAGGAGCGCAGGCGTCGCGCGGATATTTGCGAAGTCGAGTCGAAAAAAATTTGGTGGGGCGAATATCATCACAAGCCGAAATTAAAACTCGAAAATAGTTCTCGACGATTCCAAATTGAGTTATGTCCGTGATTCAGCGATCCATCCAAGTCAACTGGCAACTGCGAGTTTTCTTCACCGAAGACGTTTTTGCGCCGGACAATCTCGTTTTGAGAAACGCGCTCACCGACGCCGCGCCGCGCAAAGTTCTCGTCGTGCTGGAAGATTCACTCGCTCTGGCGCAACCAAATCTTTCGCGCCAGATCGAAAATTATTTTTCTGCGCGCACCGAGGGTTTGCAACTCGTCCGCTCTCCGCTTTTTGTTTGCGGCGGCGAACGCGCAAAAAATTCAATTACTATCGTCACCGATATTCTATCACAGATTGATCGGCATCACATTGACCGCCATTCGTATTTGATTGCTGTTGGTGGTGGGGCATTGCTCGACGTTGCTGGATTCGCCGCCGCCACCGCACATCGCGGCGTGCGCTACGTCCGCATTCCTACGACCACATTGTCACAAGCCGACTCAGGCGTCGGCGTTAAAAATGGCATTAACGCCTTCGGCAAAAAGAATTTCGTCGGCACATTCGCACCGCCGTTCGCCGTCATCAACGATTTCAACCTGCTCGCCACGCTCAAACCGCGCGACAAACGCGCCGGCTACGTCGAGGCCGTGAAAGTCGCCTGCATCCGCGACAAAAATTTCTTCGACGAGATTGAGCACAACGTGGAAAAACTGATTTCCTTCGACCCGACGGCGATGAAGCATTTAATCCGTCGTTGCGCCGAGTTGCACCTTGACCACATCGCTACGAGCGGCGACCCGTTTGAAACCGGCTCCGCACGTCCGCTTGATTTCGGCCACTGGGCGGCGCACAAACTGGAACAGCTTTCCAATTTCCAAATCCCGCACGGCGAGGCCGTCGCCATTGGTATCGCACTCGACGTGATTTATTCACGCAATATCGGCTTGCTGAACGAAGAATCCTGCGAGCGCATTTTGAAATTACTGAAACAACTCAGCTTTGATTTGTTCGCCGACGAATTATTAAGTGCTGGTTCGGATGGAAATTTGCAAATCCTCGCCGGCCTGGATGAATTCCGCGAACATCTTGGCGGCGAATTGACGATTACGCTATTGAAGGAAATCGGCCGCGGAATGGAAGTTCACGAAATGAATTTGTCAAAAGTTGTCGAAGCGATTCACGAGCTTCACCAACGTGAAAATTGATGAAACCACGGATGGACGCGGATAAACAAAGATTTTATCTGTGTCCATCTGTGTTTATCCGTGGTTAAAATTCATTTGTGAATCGTCTGGCAGTCATCAACGTCGTCGGCCTCACCGAAGCGCTCATCGGCGAACACACGCCGCGAATCGCGGAATTTCTTCAGCGCGGTGCGCTAGCGCACATCGCGCCCGCATTTCCTGCCGTGACTTGCACCGCACAATCCAATTATCTCACCGGCAAAACTCCGTCTGAACATGGCATCGTCGGCAATGGCTGGTTTAACCGTGAATTCGCCGAGACACAATTTTGGAAACAGTCTAATCACATCGTCCACGGTCAAAAAATCTGGGATGCGCTTCGCAAACAGTCCGAAATCGTAAATCGTAAATCATCAATCGCAAATTGTTTCTGGTGGTTCAACATGTATTCGAGCGTGGATTATTCCATCACGCCGCGTCCGATGTATCCCGCCGATGGCCGGAAATTTTTCGACGTTTATTCGTGGCCGTATTCCATCCGCGAAGAAATCAAAAAAGATTTGGGCGAATTTCCTTTTTTCAGTTTTTGGGGGTCGGCGGCGGGAATTGATTCGCCGCAGGGCAAAGCCGATGCGGCCTCGCGCTGGATCGCCGAATCGGCGAAGTGGATTGAAAATAAATATTCGCCGACGTTGAACCTGATTTACCTGCCGCATCTGGATTACAATTTGCAACGGCATCGTTTCAAATCGTTGAATCGTTCCATCGTTGCATCGGCAAACAATTTAACGATTCAACAATTTAACGATTCAACAAATCCCGCGATTCACCGCGACTTGCGCGAGATTGACGCCATCGTCGGCGACTTGATTGATTTTTTTGGCAAGCGCGGCGTGCAAGTCGTTTTGCTTTCCGAATACGGCATCACAAACGTGGACACGCCGATGCATCTCAACCGGATTTTTCGCGAGCGCGGCTGGCTGACGGTGAAGGATGAACTTGGCTTGGAAATTCTTGACGCGGGCGCGAGCAAAGTTTTCGCCGTGGCGGATCATCAGGTTGCGCACATTTATTTGAACGATGCGTCGCTGGAAAAATCCGTGCGCGCGGTTCTGGAAAAAACTTCCGGCGTGGAAAAAATTCTTGGCCAGACGGAGAAAATCGCGGCGGGCGTTGACCATCCGCGCGCGGGCGACTTGATTGCCGTCGCGGCGGAAAATGCGTGGTTCACTTATTATTACTGGCTCGACGATGCGCGCGCGCCGGATTTTGCGCGGACGGTGGACATCCATCGCAAGCCGGGCTACGACCCGGTGGAATTGTTTCTCGACCCGAAAATTCCGGCGGTGAAATTAAAGATCGCGTGGCGGCTGATGCAAAAGAAACTCGGCCTGCGGATGTTGATGGACGTGATTCCGCTCGACGCGACGCTGGTGAAAGGTTCGCACGGGCGGCGTCCGGCGGACAAAAAAAACTGGCCGGTGTTCATCACGTCGCAGCCGGAAATTTTGGGCGCGAAGGAGATTGAGTCAACGGATGTTTTTCAAATTTTGTTGCGGCATTTTGGCGATTAGTTTGACAACCACTTCTTGATCATCGCGCTGGCAACTTCATCGCAACCTTTGGCCGCATTATCTGCGCCGGTGTTAGTGGCAACGATGACGGAAAAATCTTTTTCCGGCGCGAGCCACATGACCATATACCACATGGTGTTTGAGCCGCTATGTGTCAGCACCCGCCCGCCCGCCCAACCACGATTCAAGACTCGCCAACCACAGGCATAATTTTCACCGGCGGGAGGCGTGTGAAGTTTTCGAAAAGTTTCCGCTTTCAACAAACCGCCGTTCTGTTCGCCTTCCATTTGAGAAATTGCATAGCGGGCAAGGTTGTCCAGCGAACAATGCACACGTCCAGCGGGCGCAATCGCGGGCGGATTGTCGCTCTGTCTTGGCAATGATTCTCGCGTGTGTCCCCAAGGTTGATCCACTTTTCCAATCGTGCCCGGCGCACCAAAGCCGGCGGAATCCATGTGCAATGGTTTGAAAAGTTTTTCGGTGATGAGGTCTTCCCAAGGTTTGCCGGCAATCTTTTCGAGCATCGCACCGACAATGGCATAACCTTGATTCGAATAAATATATTTTGTTCCGGGAGCGGCTGCCGGTGGTTCGGCGAGGACTGCTTGGATAAATTCGTAGCGCTGCTGTGTCGGTGTGTTTTTTTGTTCCCACGCACGTTTCCATGCAGCGGCAGGTGGTTGGCCCGGAACGCCGCCGCGTTGCGTCAGTAATTGTTCAACGGTGACGGTTTCATATTGCTTGTCCATTTTGCCCTTCAATTCGGGAAACACTTCGGCAATGGTGGAATCCCAACGCAATTTATTTTCCTCGATGAACGTGGCCGCGAGTGTGGCCGTCATGGACTTGGTGCAAGAGCCGATGTGAAATTGATCGTCAACCGTCACTGGCGTCGGATCGCCCAGTTTGCGAATGCCAACGGCAGCGCGGTCACAAATTTTTCCATCCTTCACAACCACAACGGCAAGCGCGGGGAAATTATATTTCCCCAAAAAAGTTACCAAAATTTGAGTTGTGTCCACTGGAAATTGCGATTGGCCAAATGCGCGCGGAAGAAAAACGCCCGCAACAACAATTATCGCAAGCAGGCCAAGTGGATAAATGCTCATTGCAATAAACTTTTAAGTTTCGCCAATTTACCTTCTCCGTCCCGGCGCGAAGTGGTAGCCGCCGTGGACGCGCGAGCCGCGGGCTTTGCCGGGGAAACCTTTCGGCGCGCCGGGTTTGTTTTCGTCGAAGAGCGTCGTGTATTTGTAATCGAAATTTTCCAGCTTCACGCGCGGGATTTTCTGGCTGATGAAGCGTTCGATGGCGAAGACGTGGCTGGCGTCCTCGGCGGTCATGATGGTGAAGGCGTCGCCGCTGGCCTCGGCGCGTCCGGTGCGGCCGATGCGGTGGATGTAATCCTCGGGATGCTGCGGCACGTCGTAGTTGATGACATGACTGACTTCCGCGATATCGAGTCCGCGCGCGGCGATGTCCGTGGCGACGAGCACTTCGAATTTGCCGTTGCGAAAACCGGCCAGCGCCTGCTCGCGTTCGCGCTGCGTGCGGTTGGAATGTAAAACCGCAACGGCGTGATTGTTTCGCTTGAGCAATCCGGCGATGCGGTCGGCACCGTGCTTCGTCCGGCAGAAAACGAGAACGGAATTGTAATTCACGCGTTCGAGCAACTGGATGAGCAGGTCGGATTTTTGCGAATCGGAAACGGGATAGATGACGTGCTTGACGGTTTCAGCGGGCGTGCGGCGCGCGCCGATCTCAATCGTCTCGGGATTGTGCATAGCCCATTTGATGAGCGTTTCGATCTGCGGCGGAATCGTCGCGGAAAAAAGTGCGGTGTGACGCTGGCGCGGGCAGCGGTCAAGAATGCGTCTCACGTCCGGCAAAAAACCCATGTCGAGCATCCGGTCGGCTTCGTCGAGAACGAGAAATTCAGTTTTGTCCAGACGCACCGTGCCGCGTTCGAGATGATCGAGCAAACGCCCGGGCGTGGCGACGACGATGTCCGCGCCCGCGCGCAATTCGTCCGTCTGTCGCCCGTAACCAACGCCGCCGTAAACGACAGTGACCCGCAAATTGGTGAAGCGCGCGTAATCGCGAATTGCGGTTTCAACCTGCGCGGCAAGTTCGCGCGTGGGTTCAAGGATAAGCGCGCGCGGGCCGGGCGCATGTTGTGCGAGCTTCGAAAGAATGGGCAGGGCGAACGCGGCGGTTTTCCCCGTGCCGGTTTGTGCACTGCCGATGACGTCGCGACCCGAAAGCACGAGCGGAATCGAGCGAAGCTGAATGGGCGTCGGTTCGATGTAACCCATCGCCTTGACGCCATCCACGATTGTTGGAGCGAGACCTATTTTTTCGAAAGCCATGAATCAGATTAGCAGTGGATTGAATTAAAGGAAGCAATGATTTGGAATGGTGCGCGATGGAGGGTTTGAACCTCCGACCCCTACAGTGTCAATGTAGTGCTCTACCACTGAGCTAACCGCGCACTCAGGCGGATTTTCAGTTTCAAATTTTCACTGCATTTTGGCAAGCGCAGAATTGAATCTGAATCGCGTGAGCAATTTCAACTTTGAAATCTTTGCGCTGGCTTGTTACGCTGCGGCCATGTCACGCAAGACGCCTTCGGATTCCGGCAAAGGTTTCAGCGACGTTATCGGCATCGCATTGCTAGCCGTCGCGTTATTGCTGCTGGTGGCGCAATTTTCTTTCGACCGTTACGACCTTGCGTTCATTCGCACGCCGCCGAACAAACCCGTGCACAATTGGATCGGACCGTTCGGCGCGCACATCGCGTATGACTTGTTTTTTATTTTCGGACTCGGCGCTTACGTTTTTCCTTTTTTAATCGCGGCTTTCGGCCTGGGTTATCTATTCAATTTCTGGGCGCACCTGCGCGAACGGCGAATCTGGTCGGGCGTTTGGGCGGTCGTCTTGATGCTCTCACTGACCGGCCTGTTATACATGATGGACGGATTGCTCAAACGGCTGCGCGAAAACATTGACGTTCCCAGCGCAGGCGGCTGGCTCGGTCAAACGCTGTTTGATTTCAAATTGTTCGGTTACGACTGGGGCTTCTGGATGCTCGGCAATGTCGGTGCGACGATTGTTTACATGACGCTTTGTTTCATCAGCGCACTGTTCCTTACGAATTTTCAACTGGGCGACTGGTTGAGCCGCTGGCGGGCGGAGCGCCAGACGGAAACGGCAAAAACGGATGAAACAATTCTGGAACGCCGTGCGCGCGAACTCGAAAAGCAGGCGAAACAACTTCAGGAACAAGTTGAACGCAGCGGTCTCGGTGCAGACGGGCAACCTGTTCCTGAACCAACGGTCCGTGATTTGAGCGTGCCGCAAACCAAACCGGCGCGCGCAAAAAAAACAACTTTGCCGGAATCGCACAAAGAGTCTGAACCCGCTGACGAAGGCGAAGTGATTCCCGCACGTGAAGTCACCGCCGCGACGACAGAAGAAATCCTTGGAAAGAAACCGGAAGCGGAAACACCAGAAGAAATAAAATCTTCCGAAACGAAAATTGAAGAACCGGGTTCAGAAAAGGTTGAACCTGAAAAATTGGACGATCAAAAAGCCGAGCCGGAAGTTAAAATCACTGGCATTGCGCCGACAAAACCGAAGCCAAAAAAACCGAAGCCCATCACCGTCGCCCAAACACCGATGATCGGCAATTACCAGTTGCCGTCACTCGATTTTCTTCAGCATCCGGACATGAGTGCGAAACCCACGGAGTCGAAGGAGGAATTGATGGCCAATGCGCGGCTCATGCAGCAGACGCTCGCGCAGTTCGACATCGAAGTTTCGCTCGGCGACATCACCAAAGGCCCGACCATCACGCGCTATGAATTACATCCCGCGCCGGGCGTGAAGCTGGAAAAAATCACCGCACTCTCAAACAACATCGCCGCCGCGCTGAAAGCGGAACGCATCCACATTCTCGCGCCTGTGCCGGGAAAAAGTTCCGTCGGCGTCGAAGTGCCGAATGCGATCAAGACCAAAGTCATCATGCGCGACCTGCTGGAATCCGACGAATGGCGCAACTCTAAGGCACGCATTCCGCTCGCGCTGGGCAAAGATGTTTACGGCCATCCCATAGTCGCCGATCTCGGAGAAATGCCGCACCTGCTCATCGCCGGCAGCACCGGTTCGGGCAAATCCGTCTGCATCAACGCCATCATCGCCTCGCTGCTTTACAAATTTTCGCCCGACCAGTTGCGCTTCGTAATGATTGACCCCAAAGTCGTCGAGCTTCAGCAATACAACGCCCTGCCGCACCTCGTCGTGCCGGTCGTGACCGATCCGAAAAAAGTTCTGCTCGCCTTGCGCTGGGTCGTCAACGAAATGGAAAAACGCTACCAGATTTTCGCGCGCTGCGGCTGCCGCAACATCGGCACGTTCAACGCGCGACCAAATAAAAAATTGGTTCCGCAGGAACCGGAATTGCCGCTCACGGCCAAAAAGGAAAAGGTCGAGCCGGGCGCGGAGGGTTTCGCGGTTGAAGTGGACGAGGAAATCGTCGTGCCGCGCGAAGAGGAAATCGTCATTCCCGAAAAGCTGAGCTACATCGTCGTCATCATTGACGAACTGGCGGATTTGATGCTCGTTGCGCCCGCCGATGTGGAAATGGCCATCGCCCGCATCACGCAGATGGCGCGCGCGGCGGGAATCCATTGCATCGTCGCCACACAGCGACCGAGCGTGGACGTCATCACCGGCGTCATCAAGGCGAACATCCCGGCGCGCATCGCGTTTCAAGTCGCGGCCAAAGTGGATTCGCGCACGATTCTCGACGCGATGGGCGCGGACAAATTGCTCGGCAAGGGCGACATGCTTTACCTGCCGCCCGGCTCGGCGAAGCTGAACCGCGCACAGGGCGCGCTCATCACCGACCACGAAATCAACAGCATCGTTGAGTTCATCGCCAAACAGGGCAAACCGAACTACGACAAGGAAATTCACCAGCAACTTTCCAAACCCGCCGCCAATTTCGGAAACGAAAGCGGCATTGACGAGGACGAAGATTTGATTCAGCAGTGCATCGAAGTCATCCGCAGCGAACAAAAGGCGAGTGTCTCGCTGATGCAACGCCGCCTGCGCCTCGGCTATACGCGCGCCGCGCGCATCATGGACGAACTGGAAAATCGCGGCGTCGTCGGCCCCAGCAAAGGTGCCGAGCCACGCGACATTTTGATTGATCTCGACGGCGGCGGCGCGGACGGCGCGGGACAGGAAGCGGTTTGACCATCAAGCCATTTCGCCCGTCAATTTGTCAGCATTGACAGGAATGCGAGCGATGCTTGCAATAGTCTTTTGTCATAATGCAATATGACTATCTACGTTGACAATAAACAGATTTATGCAAACAATATGTTTGTCTATGTAAACAATATAACTATCGCTTAAAGCAGGAAAATAATTTATTTTGACAATAATAATATGACTATTTACAATCTAAAGATTTATATTTACAATAAGCATATTTATGCAGACAATAAAATTATTTCCGCTCTCGGCTTGAGGATTGCCTTAAAAACATTGATTTTACAATGAATGCCCAAGAAAGTCCGCAAAAATCCGCACCCGTTCAACCCTTGCCCAGCCTTGACCGGCTGGCTTCAGCACTCGGCCATCCCGCGCGCTGGAAGATTCTCAAGGAATTGAGCGGCGGCGAACCGCGCATGGTGCGGGAGTTGGCCAAGGTTGCCGGATGCAGCCCGGACATGACCTCCAAGCACCTCGCCGTGTTGCGCAAGGCTGGCGCGGTGGTGCAGGGACGCGGTCGGCTCTACCAGATTCCGTCGCAACACCTGACCGCGCCCGGCGAACGCGTCGTGGACTTCGGCCACTGCCTGCTCCGGCTGGATGCAGTGGAAAAATGACGGACGCGGGCGAATTTCGAGTGAAGGTGAAGTAAGCTTTGGTCGAAAGCGAGGAAGATTCTGGCATCTGGATAAACCTTCCGGGTTTGAAATAATTCCACGATAATGAAAATTAGGCGAACGCGCCGACATCCATCAGCGCCAAACCCGGAATCCGCGCGAACTCACCCCGGTTCAACGTCGCCAGCGAATGGCCGGTCGCCTTGGCAATGGCCGCGATCAGCAAATCGCGTTCGCCGATGAGCGTCCCCTTCATTTCCAAATCCGCCCAGAGCTGCGCGTGCTCCCGTGCTTCCGGCAAATTGAACGGCAGCACCGCATAATCTTGCAGCACGTCTTCAACGAACTTTGTCCGCCGCTCTCGGATTCCGGCATCGCTTGCCCGCGCGCAGCCGTGAAGCAGTTCAGACGCGCTGATTGAAGTGATGAAAAACAACTCGCTGGGATTCACGGACAGAAAACGCGCGAGATCAAACCGCTTGCGCTCGGCGGCGATGAAAATCGAACTGTCGAGGATTACTCCCATGCCGGAGGT
>JBEKZT010000269.1:0-3984 GCA_049509595.1 Verrucomicrobiota bacterium | reverse complement strand
CACCGCCGGCAGCCCCGGCTCGATCTCGCGCTCCACCGTGAAGCCCTCCGCCTCCGGCAGCGCCGAGATGCTCGCCAGCACGCGGCCGATCGCCTCCTCCGCCGCCACCGGCCCCAGTTCGTAGTGCGCCGCCCGCGATTGGCCCGCCGCGAACCGCAGGATCTGTTCGATCATGCCCGCCAGCCTGCGCCCTTCGTTGCGGATCAAAGCGCCGTATTCCTTCACCTGGTCCTTCGCGCCCACGAAGCCTTCCGCCAGGTTATCCGCCGCCGAGCAGATCACCGCCACCGGCGTCCGCAATTCGTGCGAAACACCGGCCACGAACTCCATCTGCAGCCGCGCCAGCCGCCGCGCCCGCTGCGTGGAGACGATGATCAGCGCCATGCTCACCGCCAGCAGCAGCAGCACCCCGAAGCTCAGCAGCAGATTGCGGCGGCGGTCGGCGGCCACCACCGATTCGAGCGAGCCGCCCTTGTGCCGCGCCAGCAACTGCCAGGGCTCCTCCGCCGCCGACGGCACGATGAAGGCCCCGCGCGTGCGCGGCGGGAACGCTCCCCGATTGCCGCCGCCTCTGCCGCCGCGTCCACCCCGCGGCGGCGCGCCTTCGGCAGCCGGCACCTGCGCCGCATGCGCGTCCGGCGGAGACATCGATGCGGCCGTAAGTTGCGGATCGGAGCGATAGATCACGCCTCCCTCCGGCCCGCCGCTTTCCACCAGCACGTTGTAGATGAACCCATCCGGCCCGGCGAAGTAACGTTGCGCCAATTCCGCCAGCAGGCGGTCGAGCGCGGTCCGATTCAGTTCCACGATGGCGAAACCCAGAACCACGCGCCGCGGCGGCGGCTCGCCGCGCCGCCATCGCGGCCCGGAGATGTTGTAGATGGGCCGCACCAGCGCGGGAATGCGCTCTTCCAGGGTCCATGCTCCTCCCGGTCCGGGTCCTGGTCCGGGCGGCTGTCGCGATTCATCTTCCACGCGCCCTCGTAAGCTGGCAAGCGAAGCGGGCCAGTCCACGGGCTCGAACTTGCCGTCCTCGGTGCGAAGCTGCAACATCCGCGAATTGGGCGCGCCTGCCTGCCACACGAAGACGTTGGCCACCAGGTCCGGTCGCGCAGCAGTGCGTGTCCAAGCCTGGTAGCGTTCCGCGTAGCTCGACCAGAAATCGTCCGGTTCGGCCGTGGGATCGCTGTGAAACGCGGTCGAAACCTGGGTCAGTTCCCGATAGAATTCCTGGCGGAACTGGTTCACCGAAGTGTTCAGGCTGGCTTCGATCCTTGTGCGTTCCGCGCGGCTGATCTCCAGGCTCCAGTGGTATTGCAGCACGGCCAGCAGCACCAGCACGACCGTCAAAGCCGCCACCAGGCCTATCTGCAGGAACGCCCCTTTCGCGGGACTAGCCATAATCGCAGGATAGACATCCCCGCCCCAAATTGCAACGTGGCGCAGTCACTCGTGACTGCCGCGACCGCACTCCTGCGGTCGCCCGGCGCCGGTTTCTGGTGCCGGACGTCCCGAGGGGACCACCCGTTCCTCGCGGACGGATTGAACGACAGCCCATGCCGCAGGTGAGGGTTCGGTTCTTGAAGTCGAGGCAGGTCGGGCCGTTGACAACAACCAATTCAGGACATCTTTCAAGCGTGCATGATGCACGACGTTCTTCGTCTTGCGATAGCCGTCCGTAACACGTATCGCGGCTCAGACGACTGGGCATCCCGCTCATCGGTTACTGACCGCACACCACGGATCTACCCGCTCCCGGCCACGCTACGATCTCGCTGGTGCAGCATTGGAGGCGAAGTGCGGCTGTGCCGAGACCACCCGCGATGACGCTTTTCAAATCTCCTGTACATGACAGAAAACAAAGGCGAAATCGCGAGCGAAACGGCGAACCATGCGCGGTGCTGTGCTACGCTCGGATTGGGCTCAAGGGTTGATCTTGTAATACCCCTGGTACACCCCCATCTCCGGATAAAACACGTGCGCCCGGTACAATTCCATCGCCTGCCGGATATGTCCCAGATCGTGAAAAGCGAACTCGTTCAGCAGTTGCCCAACCGTGATCGTCCCGAGTTCCGCATGCTCCCCCGCGCGCTCGCTCGCCGCCTCCGGCATCCCTTCGAGCAGCGTCAGCGTCTGGCCGCGCGCCTCTTCGAAGCGCGCCATTTCGGCATAGGGATCGAATTCCGTCCCCGATCGGAACAACGCCAACTGATCGTAGCCCGGCAGCCGCGGCCGGTCCTCGCCTAGCATCGCCGTAAATCGGTTGCGGAATCCGCTGACCTCCACGTCCGCCAGATGCGCCAGCACCATGCTGATCGACCATCGCGCCGAAGACGGCCGCCAGTCCAACTGCTCCCGCGTCGCCAGGAACAGCAGGTTCCGGAGAATGCCGGGCGTCTGACGCAACACCCACAGGCAAGCTTCATAGTGCGGGACGCACGTGTCGTGCATATCAATCTCCAGGGTACAATATAGGTTTCTCCGTGGAAAATCCCAACCATACATATCGCATTTACTGTGCCGCTACGCTGGCGCTGGCGCTGCTGGCGGCGGGCTGCGCCAAGCAGCAGGCACAGGCCGTCGGCGGAATGCCCGCCGTTCCGGTCAGCGTGGCGGTCGCCTCCGAGGAACCCATGCCCGTCGAGATCCGCGCCATCGGCACGGTGGAGCCCTCGTCCACGGTGCAGGTGAAATCGCAAGTCGCCGGCGAGTTGATGAGCGCGAAATTCACCGAAGGCCGCGACGTCTCGAAAGACGATCTGCTCTTCGAGATCGATCCGCGGCCCTATCGCGAGGCGCTCGCCCAAGCCGAATCCGCGGTGGCCAAGGACCGCGCGCAACTGGTGCAGGCGCAAGCTACCCTGGCGCGCGACATTGCGCAATCCAAAAGCGCCGAAGCCGACGCCTACCGCTATGAGCAGCTCGCCAAGGAGGGTGTCGCGCCGCAGATGCAGGCCACCCAGCAGCGCGCCGCCGCGGATGCCGCGCGCGAATCCACCCATGCCGACCAGGCCGCCATCGAAAGCGCCCGCGCTTCGCTTGAAAGCGATCAGTCCGCCGTGGCGCGCGCCAAACTCGACCTCGGCTATTGTGAAATCCGCGCGCCCGTCGGCGGCCGCACCGGCAATCTGTTGGTGCATCCCGGCAACCTGATTAAGGTGAATGACGTGCCGCTGGTGGTCATCAATCAGGTCTCTCCGGTCTTTGTGTCGTTCGGCGTTCCCGAAGAACATCTCAACGCCATCAAGCAGCGCAGCGCCGGAGAGAAGATGGAGGTGCAGGCCTTTAGCGACGCCGAACCCAACCGCATCGCGCGCGGCTTCCTAAAGGTCATTGACAACGCGGTGGACACCAACACCGGCACCATCCGCCTGAAAGCGGTCTTCGATAACGCGGATCGCGCGCTCTGGCCCGGCCAGTTCGTCAATGTGATGCTGGTGCTCGATACCGCCCGCAACGCCACCGTGGTGCCTTCCGAAGCCGTGCAGGACGGCCAGCGCGGCCAGTTCATTTGTGTGGTGAAAGCGGACCAGACGGTCGAATCCCGGCCCGTCACGGTAGCCCGCACCATCGGCCGCAAGTCAGTCATCGCCAAAGGCGTCGCGCCCGGCGAGACGGTGGTTATCGATGGCCAGTTGCTGCTCTACCCCGGCGCGAAAATCAAGCCCGTCCCGGCGGGCAAAGTGGACAATCTGGCGCTCTGACCATGCATATCTCCCGCATCTTCATCGAACGTCCCGTCATGACCGCGCTGGCCATGTTGGCGATTTTGCTATTCGGCATCGTGGCCTTCCGGTCGCTGCCGGTGGCGGCCCTGCCCACGGTGGATTACCCGAGCATTCAGGTGACCGCCGCGCTGCCAGGCGCCAGCCCGGAGACCATGGCCTCGGCGGTGGCCACGCCTCTCGAGCGCGAGTTCTCCACCATCGCCGGCGTGCAAAGCATGAGTTCCACGAACTCCCAGGGATCCACGCAGATCAATGT
>JBEKZT010000268.1:0-2504 GCA_049509595.1 Verrucomicrobiota bacterium | reverse complement strand
TTTCGATGGTCAGCAGATTTATTCTGCGGCCTGCTCCGGTAGGCCAGCCGGGCACTCTGATGGCGCTGCACACGACGCAGCGTGGCGACTGCTGCAATCAGTTCACCTGGCCGCTATTTGCCGATCTGCAGGGGCAAGCGCAGTCGTTCTCCGGCCTGGCAGCTTACTTCGAACTGATCCCCGCCTCCATTGGCGGGAACGGCGGACCGGAGCGGATGTGGGGGCAGGCGACTACCGCCAACTTCTTCGACGTGGCGCAGCTCCGCATGGCGCTAGGGCGCGGCTTCATCCGCGGCGAGGAGCGGCTCCCGGTAGTGGTGCTCGGCTACAATGTCTGGCGGCGGCGCTTCGGCGCGGATCCCGATATCGCCGGCAAATCCGTTACGCTCTCCGGCCGGCCTTTCAAGGTGGTAGGCGTAGCGCCGCCACTGTTCCACGGCCTCGACCAGATTCTTTATACCCAGTTCTGGGTTCCGCTGGATTCCACCGACCAACTCCTGCCCCATACCACCAACTTCGCGTCCCGGAATTACAACTGGCTGGCCGTTATGGGACGCCTTAGACCCGGCGTTACACGCCAGCAAGCCGCGGCGGAACTTCAGGTGATCGCGCAGCGGGTCGCCAGGGCTTACCCGGAAGCGGAGAAGGAACGCGGCTTCCGGTTCGAACAAGCCGGCTCGATGCCACCCCGGGAGAGGCCTTTCGTGACGCTCTTCCTAGCCGCACTCACGCTGGTGGCTCTGCTGGTTCTGTGCATCGCGTGCGCCAACGCCGCCAACCTTCTTCTGGCCCAGGCCTCGGGCCGCCAGCGGGAAATGGCTGTTCGTCGCGCGCTGGGCGCCACGCGCGGCCGGTTGACGCGCCAGATGCTAACCGAAAGCGTCCTGCTCGCCTTGGGCGGCGGGTTGCTCGGCGTGGCCTTCTCGCTGTGGGCAACGTCAGCGCTCTCGGCGTTGTCTCTTCCCGCGCCTGTGCCCCTGGACCTCAGCATCGCAGTCGACTGGAGGACCCTGCTCTATACTTTCGCATTGAGCGTCGCCGCCGGCCTGGTCTTCGGGCTGGCCCCCGCGGCGGCGGTGGCGCGTCTCATCCTGGCCAACGCCCTGAAGGGGCACGACACGCTTGGCCGTCCAGGCAGCCGTTGGACCCTTCGCAATGTGCTGGTCGTGTCGCAGATCGCGATCTCGGTGGTCCTGCTGTGCGCCGCCGGGCTATTCCTGCGCAGCCTGCAGAGCGCTTCCGGAACGGACATCGGTTTTCGGACTCGCGGCGTCCTGACTATGGCAGTCGACCCACGGCTGAACGGTTACACGGCCGAGCGCACCGGGCAGTTTTTAGCCGAGTTGCACCGCCGGGTGGCTGGCTTGCCGGGCGTTATTTCGGCGGCTTGCACGGATGTGGCGCCTTTGTCCGGAGGAAATCGCAGCGACGGTTTTAGCGCCGAGGGGCGGCCGCAACCGCCGGCGGCAGAAAGTGTCGACCTGTACATGGCTACGGCGGGTTACTTCGATACGCTGGGCATTTCCCGAATAGCCGGGCGCGACTTTGGAGACGAGAGCCCCACGGCGCCCAAGGTGGCCATCGTTAACGAAGCCTTCGTACGACAAGTGTTCCCGAACGAGAACCCGATTGGCCGGCGCGTCACCGGCGGTGGCGCTACCTATCAGGTTATCGGCGTGGTGCGGAACATCAAGTCGCGGACTTTGGGCGAGGGACTCCGCCCGGTCCTGTTCCGCTCCCTCGCACAGACCATCGGGACGGACCCGTCGCTGATGGGGTATGCGGTGCTGGTCCGGACGGCCGGCAATTCTCCGGCGCTGGCCGCAGCCGTGCGCCGGGAGATCCGCTCCCTGGACCCTGCGCTGGCTATCTTCAACGCCGAAACTCTGGACGAGCACTTCAGCTCCGCGCTCTTCCTTCCCCGGCTGACGGGAACTCTGTTCGGCGTCTTCGGCGCCGTTGGCTTGTTGCTGGCGGCGGTCGGGCTCTATAGCGTGATGAGTTACTCGATCAGCCGGCGCACGCGTGAGATCGGCATCCGCATGGCGGTGGGGTCTCCGGCCGGGGCGGTCCAGCTCCTGATTATCCGCCAGGGCATGTGGCTGACGTCGATAGCCATGGCGTTAGGTCTGGCGGCCGCGTGGGCGGCGGCAGAGTTTTCCGCCAGCGTCCTGTTTGGTGTTCGTCCGCACGACGCGCCGACGTTCATCGCCGTGCCTCTGTTTCTTGCCGCGGTCGCGCTGCTGGCGTGCTGGATACCCGCGCGGCGCGCGCAACGCGTGGATCCGCTCACGGCCCTGCGCCACGAGTAAGGAAGCCACCCAGAAGATTCCCCGCTGAGAACCCGCTCACCCAATCCTGCCCGCCCCACCTTGCAGCGGAGCGGGTGCACGTCGGATTTGAGGGATGGAATCACGCGGCAGCCCGGTCGTAGCGCCGCTCCCAGAAGTCCTCAAAGCGTCCGCTGAGCTTCCAGCAGCGCAGGGCGATGATGGCGTCTGCGC
>JBEKZT010000267.1:0-2721 GCA_049509595.1 Verrucomicrobiota bacterium | reverse complement strand
CGGGTTTTCACGCTGGTCTCCGGAATACCAAGAACGGTTGCCGTATCCTTTATAGATAAATTCTGTATGTCCCTCAGGTTCACGACCTCGCGGTACATATCATCGAGCGAATTGATTGCATTCTGTAACGCCTTGCGAACCTGTTCGTTTTCCAGTAGCTCAGAGGGTATGGGCCGCCAATCAGCAAAATCTTTGGGCCAATAGTCGCCTTCTTTATCTTGCCGCGGGTCATCAACTGACTCGTAAAGATGCCGACGGTCTTTTCGCAACTTCATCCTAGCCTCGTTGTACGTGATCTGAACGAGCCAAGTGCTGAACTTGCATTCCGCGCGAAAGCTTGAAAGTTTGGAGAACGCTTTGAGAACTGCCTCTTGTGCAACCTCTTCTGCATCGGCCGCGTTTCTCAACACGGAAATGGCAGTTACATACACTAGTCGTTCATAGGGGCGCACCAGTTCCTCAAAGGCCTTATGCTCCCCCTTGCAGACGCGGCTAATAAGGTCCGCCTCATTGGAATCCAACTGTTTCAGCGGATTATTCATCGAATGAGATAGACGCACCATTAAAATAAATTGTGAACGTAAAATATGCCGGATGTCATTCTTACGGTCGCGACCTATATTCACTCGATCAGCGCCTAGTGAAATCATGCCCTTGTACGGATCAGGTGCGAGTGGCATAGAAACGCCCCTGCTGATCAGTGCGTTGGTCGCGACACTTGCTTCTAATTTTCCTTCGTTACTTTTCTCAAAGAGCTATCAAATCACGGACTGCTACGTGTGATGCGGCATCTGAAGCAAAGTTTCATCCACCGGGTATCATTCCCGAAGCTGGTTGGCCGGATCTGCGCGGATCAACCAGAACACTTAGAGGGTGCAACATTTCGGTTTGCCCCGCATCGTATTTACGCAACAATTTCGGCCAGCCGCATGAAGTGTTGTAAGCGGTGAACCTCTGACGAACGTCACGATCCAAGAGCTTACAAATGGCGATGAAAATCCGCGTTGCAGTGATTCAAGCGACGCCTGTATTTATGGACATTGACAAAAGCATGGAAAAAGCCCGCGGCTTAGTGCGTGACGCTGCTTCGCGGGGCGTAGAGTTTGTCGCGTTTCCCGAGGCTTGGCTTCCGGGCTATCCAACTTGGTTAGATTCCTGCCGTGATGCAGCTCTGTGGGATCACGAACCTACTAAGAATCTCTTCGCCCGACTAGCAGAAAACAGTGTCGTCGTCCCAAGTTCCCACACACACGCGCTCGGTTCCTTCGCGCGCGAGTTCGGTCTCGTGCTCAGTATCGGAGTCAACGAGCGTGTTAAAGACGGCCCTGGGCACGGAACTCTTTACAACTCCAATCTGCTCTTCAACAGCGATGGCACATTGATTAACTGCCACCGAAAAATCATGCCAACATTCAGCGAGCGTATGATCTGGGGAATGGGCGACGGCGCGAGTCTGTGCGCGGCGGATACCCTTGTGGGTCGCGTGGGTGTACTAATCTGTTGGGAACATTGGATGCCCCTGGCGCGGCAGGTTCTACACATCTCCCGAGAAGACATTCACGTCGCGGCGTGGCCCTGGGTGAAAGAAATGAACTTGCTGGCAAGTCGCCATTTTGCTTTTGAAGGCAGGTGTTTTGTACTGGCTTCCGGGGGAATTCAGCAGGCAAAGGATCTGCCTCATGAGCTAGAACCTATTGAGACTTTACGAGCGCATCCAAACACCTTTTTACTTAGGGGCGGCAGCGTGATCATAGGGCCCGACGGGACGGTGCTTGCCGGACCGATTGTTGACGAAGAGACAATATTGACGGCTGAAATCGACCTTTCGACGATAACAAAGGAGAGTCTGACGCTGGACGTTACGGGACACTATGCACGGCCCGATATTTTTGATCTGCGAGTTAGACCTGCTAAGCCGACCGAGCGGTAATGCCTCGGCCGTTGTAACAGCCAGAGCCTCCTTAGAGGGACTTGGACGGCGCGACGACAGGAGGTGAAGATGTCGAAAGCAAGCAATCGTTCATTTATTCCTCTTGAATTTGACCTCCTTCCGACCGAACGACAACTTTCGCGGGCGGCCTCACACTCGATCAAATGTTCCTTGGTGTGTTAGAGCCGAGGCGGCGCTCCTCGGTAAGCTCTCGTTCTGCCTGGAGCCAATCGTCAAAATCATTCCCGTGAATCGAGCCATGAGCCAGATGGATGCTATACGCACGCATTTCGATTTCCTGCCACGTCGGCGTGACTCCATCAGGCGAATCGATAAGCTCCGACCGCGTAACGTCTGCGTCAGAGATCGACTGCTGTTTATCTTCTTTCCTTTCGACAGCTTTCACATTTCCCTCCTTGGATGTCATTTGCGAACCCCTCCTTCGGATACCTCATTGTTTTTAGCTCTTTTTGCACAGTGTTAGAAGCGGACCCGTGAGTAAGATGAGCGAAGAGAACCGAAGTTTCACGGGCCACACTATCTTCGGACTGTACTTGTGATGCTGAATTAAGTATCACGTGGGCCTTCGGCGACTAACCAAGGAGAATGGGCAGAAGGACCCCCATGGCTAGCGCGAAAAACCACAGCGCTGGCGCCGGCGTTCCCACTGGACGCATACGCCGCTGCTCCCGCAAAGAATTTTTGGGATCCAATAGCAACCAGCGCTCGTAGCGGTGTTCGAGCAACAGAAATACCGTTGCCGTTGCGGCTCCATATAAAAGGTGGCCGAT
>JBEKZT010000266.1:0-3289 GCA_049509595.1 Verrucomicrobiota bacterium | reverse complement strand
CCCGGAGCCGGATTTTCGCATTGTTCAAACGCTTCAGGTTGGAGATCAGGTCCTTCAAACGTGGCAAGAAGCGATCGAGCGCGAGATTACTATCCCAGCCATTCTTCTGAGCGACGGCGTTTCAATGCAGCATTCGCCGGTCCTCAATTTTTCAGGCGGCCGTGAGGTGGAACCTATTCGCAACACGGATGGGCGCGTTGCCGGTCTGATAATCCGGGCCAAAGAGCCTATCGCGGCAAAAGTTGATGTAGCTGTAGCTCCCGTCCATGATGGCTTGTTCAAAATCACGGCGCGCATTTCGAATATCACCGCGACTCAAGGGCCGGACTTCTCAAGCCGTGACTTCGCTCTCATGCAATCGCTGTTGTCCGCTCACACCATCCTAGGGATTAACGGCGGCGAATTTATTTCGCTCGTCGATCCTCCGGATGAGCTGAAAGAAATTGTGTCCCAGTGTAATAACGTCGGGACCTGGCCTGTTCTAGCCGGAGACGAAGGACAACCGGATGGCATGCTCTCGTCACCGATCATTCTTTACGACTATCCGCAGATTGCTCCCGAAAGCCCGGGCGATTTGTTTGACGGAACCGAAATCGACGAAATTCTTGCGCTGCGGATTTTGACACTGACGGACGAAGAGAAACATGAAATGCGGCACGCCGACCACCGTGCACGCCAGATTCTGGAGCGAACCGAAAGCATGCCCGCGGAGCATTTCATGAAGCTTCATGGAGTTTTGCGAGGGTTGCGTCCCTCGGGCGAGGCGAAACCATGAACGAATGGGATTGGCGTCTCTTGGAGGACAAGGCTCCCGCGGGAAGCTTGAGCATCGCAGGCATCGAACTAAAACCAGGACATCGCGTGCGTCTTCATCCCGGCAAGCGCGGCGATGTGATGGATATCGCGCTCGATGGCAAAACGGCCATGATCGAGTCCATTGAACAAGACTACGAGGGTAACTTTCATGTGTGCGTCGTGGCCGACGACGATCCAGGCAGGGACATCGGCATGATGCGTCAACCGGGGCATCGCTTCTTCTTCGACCCTGAAGAAGTCGAGCCGCTCCCCATGGACGAAGCGGAACAAAACGCGGAAGTGCAAACGCCGTCCATTTTGATCGCCGGGATCGGGAATATTTTTCTGGGCGATGACGCTTTTGGCGTGGAAGTCGTGCAGCGATTGGCCGGCCGCAAATTGCCTGAGCGTGTGAAAGCCATCGATTTTGGAATCCGTGGTTTCGATTTGGCGTATGCCTTGCTCGATGGCTCTGATGTGACCATTTTGGTCGACGCGTGTCCGCGCGGTGGAAAGCCGGGAAGCCTTTACGTGATCGAGCCTGATTTGAACTCGCTCGATGCTCCCGAAGCCGATCGAACTTCGGTCGATGCGCACAGCATGAATCCCATGAACGTGATTCGCATGGCGAAATCAATGGGCGGAGAACTGAAAAAGATTTTGCTGGTTGGTTGTGAGCCGGCCACGCTGGGACCTGAAGAAGGTCACATGGGCCTCAGCGAGTCGGTAGCGGAAGCAGTGAACGAAGCCGTGACCCTGATCGAGTCTCTGGTGGAAAAGATTCGGAACGGAGATTGGTCGGAGTGAAGCTGTCAATGATAGTCCGAGAGGAGAAAATCGTATGCCGATGGAAGTGATTCAGCGAGAAGAGCTCGACGGTTCCGCAAATAAGGACACTTTGTTCATGCTCGGCGGCGTGGCTCTTGTAGTGGTAGGCGCCGGGCTAATCCTGACCAGCCCGGTCGCGAAGCGGTACTTGGGGCAGCTCGGACTGGGAAACTTCGCGAGCGAGATCATGCCTGACATGGAGCGATATCTCAAACTCCGTGCAATGTAAGGCGCGGGCCTTGATGAATTAAGGCTCACCTCCTGCACTCGTTCTAGAAGTGTCGATGCCTGCTACCGAAGAATCAGGGTTTGGATATGAGCGAAGGAATGGGAGTGAAGATGTCCGCTACGGACACCGCATTGCGTTACAGCATTGATGTCGGAAAGAGCCGCTTTACCGCGCGCGCCTTTGCCACCGGCTTGCTGTCAGCGATGGGTCACAATCCCACGCTCGCGATACGCGAATATGCGGGCGAGGCGACGGTTTCTCCCGGAAATCTCGAACAGGCTACTATCCGATTCACCGTTCAGTCCGCGTCGCTTACTGTAACAGACGATATCAGCCAAAAAGACCGCACCGAGCTCGAGAACAAGATGAGACAGGAGGTGCTGGAAACCTCCGCCTACCCGGAGATTGTTTTTGAGAGCTCAAAAATCTCACCAAACCAACTCGGTGAAAACACATATTCAGTGAATATCTCAGGCAACTTGACGCTGCACGGTACCAGCCGCAACGAGACGATTTACGCGCAAGTGACGCTGGCGGGTGACACGCTACGGGCCTTCGGCGAATTCTCCCTTCGACAAACCGACTACGGAATCAAGCTCGTGTCTGTGGCGGGAGGCACCTTGAAGGTGAAAGACGAAGTAAAAGTCGGTTTTGACTTCACGGCCCGAAAACAAGAAGGCTGAAACGGATGAGCGCTGACGATGAAATGGAGATTCCGCCGGGAGGATGCCATATGTGCCTAGCCATACCAGGAAAAATCGTCGAGATTGCCTCCGGCAATCCGAACTCGGCGCTCGTCGATGTAGTCGGCATGCGGCTCAAAGTTGATCTTGGCCTTCTGGAAGATGATAGGCCCGTGCCAGGCGACTGGGTGCTCATCCATGTCGGATTCGCCATGAGCAAAATCAGCGAAACGGATGCTCTTGATCAAATGCGAACTCTTGAAATGCTTGGCGAGAGCGAAGCAGCGGTTCAGGAAGTGCGTGGATACGGCTTGGAAGAAGTTAAGGACGAACAATCGCCGTAGGCCGCTATACGAGGCTCAAAATGAAATACGTGGACGAATTTCGCAATCCAGAACTGATCACCAAGGCTGCGGAAGAAATTCGCCGTCTGGCCGATCCCAATCGGCATTACAGGCTTATGGAAGTCTGTGGCGGACATACCCACGCTATCTATCGTTTTGGACTGAAAGATGTCCTGCCGCCGAATATCGAATTGATTCACGGACCTGGTTGCCCTGTTTGCGTTCTTCCTATGGGACGTATCGATGATGCTTTGTCGCTCGCGATGGATCCTGACGTGATTTTCGCCGCTTTCGGCGATATGATGCGAGTTCCCGGAACCAACGGCAGCCCGCTCGAGCACAAGGCGCGAGGCATGGATGTTCGCATCGTGTATTCACCATCCGATGCCATCAAGCTCGCGAAAATGAAT
>JBEKZT010000265.1:0-3341 GCA_049509595.1 Verrucomicrobiota bacterium | reverse complement strand
CGCCGCGGCCAAACGCAGCGCCTGCCAGCCATCCCATCCGCTCGATACCGGCGCGCGCGCCTCGCGAATGGCCGAACTGAATTCCGCCCATTCCGCGGCCCAGGAAGTGTCTTCGCCTAGAAATTCGATTTTTTGTTCCAACGGCGCTCCGGAGGTCCGGCGCTCGCCGATCACCAGCCGCTCGGGTCCGTAGCTGCCGCCCAGGCCCTCGATTTCGAGATATCCGCGATCGCCAAAAACCTCGAAGGAAAACAGATTTCTCCATTGCGTCCAGCTGGCGTGCAGGCTCGCGACAACGCCTTCGGGCGAACGCAGCACACAAAACGCGTTGTCTTCCACGTCGATGGGCCAGTAGGCGGACGAGATCATCGCGGAAACTTCCGTAAATTCACCGCCGAACCAGCGGAACAAATCGAGCGCATGCACTCCCTGATCGAGCAATTCGCCGCCGCCGGAATTTCGATCGGCGCGCCACTCGTGCTCGTAGCCCGCGCGCCCGCCATGACCGTAACGGCAGCGCATCACCAGCAGGCGTCCGATGCGGCCTTCGCGGGCCAGGCGATGCGCTTCGGCGATCGCCGGGTGATAGCGATGATTGAAGCCGGTTTTGAGCGCGCGCTTGGATTGCGTGGCCGCGGCCACAAGACCGGCGGCTTCTTCCGGCGTGCGCGCCAGCGGCTTTTCGCACAGGACATGCTTGCCGGCTTCGAGCGCGGCCTTGGTCACCGGCGCGAGCCATTGATGCGGCGTGGCTACGATCACGGCTTGCACGTCGCGCGCGCCGAACACGGCTTCCGGCTCAGCGTAAGCGCGCGATCCATGCGCGCGCGCCAATATCTCCGCGCGGCCCGCATTCACATCCGCCACGGCCACCAGGCGCGCGCCCGCCGCGCGAGACAATACTTCCGCGCGCCGCGCGCCAATTCGGCCTGCACCGATAATGCCCACGCCAAGACTCATCGCGCTTCAAGCACCTCGGTGAACTTTCGCCCGTCGATGCGGCGCAACGTATAGAGCGAATTGCGCTGCAATTGGCCGGATTCCGCGCCAAGCGATTTCCAATCGTCCCAAACGGCGCTGATCAAGCGGCCAGTGATCCCCGCAGCCGCGGGCGACGCCAAAAACACCGCCAGTTCCGCCGCGCATTCCGGCGGCGTGCCGCCGGAGCGCTTCTGCTCGAGCGCTTTGCAGTGAAATTCCGCGCCGGCGCGATCGCCCGCCGCAAGCACTTCGTCCAGCAAGCGCGTATTCACGGCGCCGGGCGCAATCGCATTGACGCGCACGCCGGCCGCGCGAACTACTTCGGCCACGGTTTCCGTGAGCCGCACGACCGCCGCTTTGGAAGCGCTGTAAGCGGAAAATCGCGGCAATGGCGCGACTGCGCCGCCACCGGAAAAATTGAGGATCACGCCATGGCGCTGTGCCAACATATGCGGCAAGACGGCGCGCATGACGTGCGCCGTGCCCAGCAAATTCGTAGCAATGGCCGCGGCCCAGCTGACCATGTCGGTTTCCGCCAGCGAACCGATCGGGCCGTAAACACCCGCCGCATTCACGACGACTTCAATGCGCCCAAAGGCGAGGATCACTTGCGCTACGGCGCGCTCGATTTCGTTGTGGTTGGCAACGTCGGCGGGAAACGCCTGCACTCGCGTTTGGTCCGCGGCCAATTCTTGCGCGACGCGATCGAGGTCGGCGGACGGCCGCGCGAGCAGCGCAACGTCCGAGCCTTCGCGCGCAAACGCGCTTGCCACGGCGCGACCAATGCCGCGGCTTGCGCCGGTGACCAAGACGACTGAGCGCGCCGCAGGGTATCGCTCCACGCTCATCGCGCACCCGCCGTGAGCGATTGCGGCGCGGCGCTGCCCAGGCCCACGCCCCAATAGCTGAGTCCCGCGGCCCGCGCGGCGCCGCAATCCAGAAAATTGTGCGCATCGACCAGTACCGGCTGCGCGAGCGATGCCCGCAAGCGAGCGAAATCGAGCGAGCGAAATTCCGGCCACGGCGTCATCAGCACGACGGCATCGGCGCCGCGAGCGGCTTCGTACGCGTCCGCAGCCAGCGTGAGGCCGCGCGTCTGAGCGCACGCCGTGCGCACTTGCGGATCGTGAGCGCGCACGCGGGCTCCTGCGCCGCGCAATCTTGCGGCGAATTCCAACGCAGCTGAGCGGCGCAGCGTGCTGGTGCCCGGCTTATACGTGAGGCCCAAGAGCGCGATGGTCGCGCCGCGCAAACCGCCGCAGGCGCTGCCGACGCGCCGCGCCAAGCGCGGCAGACGTCCGCGATTCACTTCGAGCGCGGCATCAAGAAGCGGCGTGGGAAGTGACGCTGCCGCGCCCGCGCCGCGCAGCGTCTGAAGATCGCGAGCCAACGTGCCGCCGCTGAAGCCGGGCCCGGGATCGAGAAATGAATGCGGGCCGATGCGCCGGTCCTGGCGAAGCACGCGGATCACTTCGCGCACGTCGGCGCCGGAGACTTCGGCCAGATCCGCAAGTTCATTCGCAAAGCTGATGGACGTGGCGAGAAACGCGTTGACGGCATGTTTTGAAAGCTCGGCGCTCTCCCAACTCATCGGAAGCGGATGCGTGATCATCCGGCTGTAAAGGCAGAGAAAATCCTGGGCGTGAGTCGCTTCGGCCGAGCCCACAACCAAAAAATCGGGCGCTAAGAACGTTTCAAGCGCGCAGCCGAGCCTTAGATTTTCCGGCTGATAGATCAGGCGCGCTTCGAGCGCGGGCGCGCGGGCCAGGCGCGCGGCGATTTGCGCCATCGTGCCCACCGGCACCTGGCTCATCACCACGACGAAGGCGCCGGGAGAGATTCGCGGCGCAGCTTGCACGATAGCGTCAATGGCCGCGAAGATGGGCGCAAGGTCGCTGCGATCGCTCTCGTCCACCGGCGTATCGAACGTGACGTACACGGCATCGGCGCCATCAACGGCCTCTGCAACGGTTGCGACAAATTGCAATCGCCCTTCGGCACACGCGCGCGCTACCGCTTCGGTCAAGCCGGGCTCGTATACCGGCGGCTCGCCGCGGCCCAGCGCCGCGACTGTTGCGCCATCGGGATCAGTTGCTCGCACGGCGTGACCGAGCGACGCCAGGCCGGCGGCGGCGACCGTGCCCAAATGCCATAAACCAATCAGGCCGATGCGCGCCACGCGTGGCCTCCCTGTCCATTGCTATAAGCCGCGCCATTGCTGAGGTTGGCGACGACCTTCGAGCCTTCAAAATCGAAGCGATAGCGCATTTCACGCAACCCGGCGGCGCGCATGGCATCGCGCAATTGCTGATGCTTGGTTTCGGTGTAAAAAACAAAGAAGCCGCCGCCGCCCGCGCCGG
>JBEKZT010000264.1:0-3276 GCA_049509595.1 Verrucomicrobiota bacterium | reverse complement strand
ATTGAAAATTTACGACGATCAACAAATACACCAGGACGATCGCAAAACCCAGGCCGCCAATCAGGCCTTCATAGGAGCTCCGCATTGTGCCATATTGGCCGCGAACGGCAACGAAGCTGCCGCGCGGAAGTAGCTTGCGGTTGGCGTCGACAATGTCGTTGACCTCACGTCCCACCGCGCCCAGATCTCTGCCCTGAACCGATGCATAGATGTCAACGACACGCCGGATGTTGTAGTGATCGATAGAGGCCGGCTCGCTTGTCCGCTCGATCGACGCTACATCGGCTAGAATCCCAGGCTGCGCCTGATTGGCGCCCGTCAACGGAATGTTCTGCAGGTCCTGGCCAGCCTGAATGTCGTATTGAGGCGTTTGGGTCACCAGGTTATATTGCACACCGTTCTTTGGGTTGAGATAGAACATGGGCGTCACCTGGAAACTCCCGCTCAATGAGACCAGTGCGCTGTCGGCAACATCCTGCTCCGTATATCCGGCGTCCAGCGCCTTCGTGCGGTCGACATTAATGTGCAGTTTTGGATAATCACCCTGCTGTTGAATGCGCAGATCGGCGATTCCGCGGACATGGCTGAGCTCTTTGAGCATCTTGTCGGCAACCTGGGCATTTGCCACGATGTCCGCACCGTCAATCCGGATATCGATTGGTGCCGGCAACCCGAAGTTCAAAGTCTGCGTGACAATGTCGGCGGGTAGGAAGTAGAACGTGGCCCCGGGAAACTCCTGTGGCAGTTTGTCACGAAGAGCGCGGACATAATCGGCGGTAGCGTGGTGCTTCTCTTTGAGTGAAACCAGGACGTCTGCATCCGCTGCCCCGGTCAGCCCTGAGCGGCTATAGATGTAGTTGATGTTGCTGTAGGGAAGACCAATCGTATCGAGGATATTGTCCTTTTCGGAGGATGGAATCGTTTGACGAACACTGCCCTCAACCAGTTCCACCAAGCGCGCGGTTTCTTCAATACGGGTTCCTGTCTTCGCGCGCACGTGCAAAATAAACTGGCCGTTATCCGTTTCCGGGAAAAAGTTCTGGCCAAGAAATGGAACCAGAGCAAACGTCAGGAGACAGACAAAAAGAAAGCACGGAACGAAGGCGAGCCGAACCGAAACAAGCAGTGCCAGCAGAGAGGAGTAGGACGAGCGAATTTTCTCAAAGAGCCGCTCAAAACCTTTTTGAAAGCGGGCGAAGACATTTCGAGAAGGCGCGCCGCCATGCTTGTAAGCCTTTAACAGGTACATCGCCAGGGTGGGCACCAGCGTGCGGGACAAGATATAGGAAGCAATCATGGCGAAGATGACTGCTTCCGCGAGGGGAGCAAAAAGATACCGCGCTACACCACTCAGGACAAACATCGGCAAGAACACGATGCAGATACACAACGTCGAAACGAGCGCTGGCACAGCGATCTGCGCTGCGCCTTCGAGGATACCGTCATGCAGTTCAGCGCCCTCTTCCAGGTGCCGTTCGATGTTTTCGATGGTGACCGTCGCATCGTCGACGAGAATGCCAACCGCCAGCGCCAGTCCACCCAGTGTCATAATGTTGATCGTTTCGTGCAGGAGGCTCAACACGATCACCGACGTCAGAATCGATAGGGGGATCGAGACGGCAATGATCAAAGTGCTGCGCCAGCTTCCCAGGAAGAGGAGAATCATCAGGCCGGTCAGTGCCGCAGCAATAATCGCCTCACGAATCACTCCACTGACTGATCCGCGCACGAAGATGGACTGATCAGCAAGGTGCTGAATCCTGAGCTCCGGAGGCAGGGTTTGAGCTACTCGTGGAAGAAGCTGCCGCACACCCTCGACGACATCGATGGTGGACGCGTCGCCTGCCTTGAGAACGGTGACCAGAGCGCCGCGTTTGCTATCCTGCCGAACGATATTCGTCTGCGGCGCAAAACCGTCGCTCACCGTCGCTACATCGCGAAGATAGATGATAGTGTTGCCCACCTTCTTGATCGGAAGATCGTTGAACTCCGATACCTTCTTGAGATCCGTATTGATGTCGACGTCATACTCGAACTGGCCGATCTTGGCCGTACCGCCAGGCAAGATGAGCTGCTCTTTGGCAAGCGCCGTCAGCACGTCGTTCGGCGAGAGCCCCTTAGCCTGCATCAGTTGCGGGTTGAGATTCACCATCACCTGACGCGTCTTGCCTCCGTAAGGATAGGGAATCGCAGCACCGGGAACAGTGACCAACTGCGGGCGTAGAAAGTTCAACGCGATGTCATTCAACTGAGGTTCTGTCAGATCATTTCCGGAGAGGCTGAGCTGCAAAATGGGAACTGTGGAGGCGTTGTAATTGACGATCAGGGGAGGGAGCGAACCTGGAGGCAATTGTCTGAGAATCGTCTGTGAGGCGGCTGTAATCTCGGCATTCGCGCGGTCAACGCTGGCGTTCGGCTGAAGATAGATCTTCACAATCGCAGTGCCGTTTACGGTCGTGGACTCGATGTGTTCGATGTTGTCGACCAGGGTCGTAAGAACACGCTCATAGACGGTCGTCACACGCCCCTCCATCTCCTCCGGGTTGAGGCCGGTATAGGTCCAGGCCACAGCAACCACAGGAATATTGATATTGGGGAAGATGTCTGTGGGAGTCCGTAAAATCATTACCGGACTCATGATGAGGATGAGAAGCGCGAGCACGATAAAGGTATAAGGCCTGCTCAACGCTATCTTGACGATCCACATTTCAGTCTCCTGGTGTTCTTCGCGTCTTTTCCGTCACATCAATGCCCTCGTAGCATCAGGTTCTTCTCTAACGCTCAATGCCTCCTGTGAGAGCGGGACATAGTGGCAATGAGTACGGCTGCTCATTACTCGGCACTCTGCTGGGTCACGCTGCAACCAAACGGCGGCAGAGAGCCGCATCCTTGAGTCGGTTCAGTGAATTCAACATGAAGATGAGTCCGGTCTCATCCGCGTAGGACTCATGCTCGAAGTGCCGATCCACGCCGCCTACGACAACTTCCGGTCCCATGACGAGCTGCGCCTCCATGGAGATCAAGGCCTCTCGCAGCTGATACTGCGCGCGCACGCCCCCCGTGAATGCCTTCGAGGAACTGATGATGGAGACAGGCTTATTTTTGAAACAGGACTCGGAGACCGGGCGCGACAACCAATCCAGCGTGTTTTTCAAGACGCCCGGAATGCCGTGATTGTATTCGGGGGTCGCAATCAGAACGCCATCGCAGGATGAAATGAACCGCTTGAGTGTATTCACGGCCGAAACTCCCGCCGCCGTATCAAGATCTTCGTTA
>JBEKZT010000263.1:0-2702 GCA_049509595.1 Verrucomicrobiota bacterium | reverse complement strand
ACCTTCTTCATTCACTTCGTGGCGCGGGCACGCCAAGACTAGGGCCGAGAACAGTCTCGGACCTGGAGCCGATCAGGCGGCCTCTGTGCGGCGCAACGAAGGCGGCCAGAGCAATGCCGGCGCCCAGCCCGGTCAAGAATATGGACAGCGAAAACAGCATCTTATCGGTCATAATAAAGCGCCTCGTCATCCCGTGTAGTGCAAGCATCAGGCCAAACTTAGGGTGCAGTGAACGTCGCCCACACCATCGCACCCGGGTCGGTCTCGATGGCTAAGATCTGCTTTCCTTCGTCGATCAGGACGCCGCGAAAGATCGCCGGTATGGCCGTTCCTTCTTCCGTAGCGGGAAGCGTCAGTCCGATCTCAACATTGCACTCGGCATCGACTGTGACGGTTACGTCCGTCGAGTCCGCGGCGCCACTGGGTACCAGCTTGAAACTGGCTTTTTCGTCCGCCTGGATCAGGCCTTTCGCCGCTATAGTGCTGGGAATTCCGCCCGGCAACATGGGGATCGTGCTGCCCGATAGTGTAAATGCGTATGCCTTCCGCAAATCGGAAGTCTTGCATTCAGCCGAAGTCTTCGCCATGGTGCCGGACTGCGCGCCGCCCGGATCCGTCTGGCTGAAATGCACTCTCTTCCCGTCACTGGTAGCGACGCCGCTGAAGTGTTGGAATGCGCCGGAATCGTCTTGCAAGCTCCAGGTGATGGTGCAATCCCAGTGGGCCTCGTAGGTCCCGGTAACCGGATTACCCAATAGATAGCCGGCAAACATGACCGTTGAGTAGCCGCTAATGGTGCCGTCTTCGGCGAGGACCATCCTCCCGATATTGGTCACCGGCTTTGCATCGCCGGAAATATTTGTTTCGCCGGAGAGCTGAACTCCGTAGGGTCCTTGTAGGTTCTTGGGGTCGCATACGTCGGCGCAAAGGGGTAGCCCCAGCGCGAACATCAAGGGGAGTAGAGGCAGCTGCATCGGGTATCCGTGATCTCTTAAACGCGGGTGGCGGGGGTCTCGCGATCGGATCCCTTTTGCGCCAGGGCCCGGTCGTCTGCCCGCTCCGCGGCTCTGGCTTGCACCAGCCCGTCCTGCTCCTGAAGCCGTCCGGCCAACTGGTCTTTCTTGCCGGCGGCGGCCTCCAAGTCATTATTGGTGAGTTTCCCCCAGCGCTCGCGGGCCACTCCGGTGATTCGCTTCCACTTGCCTTCGATCTGGTCCCAATTCCTGTCGTCTCCCGCCGCTTCCGATCTCCCGGTGTAACTTAGGTGTGGCACGTTTGAAGCCGTTTGAAGTCGAAGTGTTCATAGGGCGATGCCGCCTGCGGCCAGCCAAAGGTGCATCCGCGACAGCAGATCCTGCACTTTTTGGCGGTGGGGCAGGTTGTCAACCGCTTGTCAACCTGCGGGCCGGTTGTCAATTCAATCGGCCACTTAAAGCTTGGCCCGCCTCGTGCACAGACAACGAAGAGAGTTCCAAGAGGAGGAACACGAGATGGGAAAGAATACATCGGTAATCGGCATCTATGAGGATCGCACCACGATCGCGGACGCTATGGGCGTCCTGCAGAAAGCGGGATATCGGTCCGCGGATATCTCGGTCCTGACGTCAGACAACCAAGGGTCGAAGGATTTCGCGCACGAGAAGCACAACAAAGGAGCGGCGGGAGCGGGGGGTGGAGCGGCCGTCGGCGCGGTGGTTGGCGCCGCGTTTGCCTGGCTCGATTCCAATCAAGTGGTGAGCGTCGCGGGCGGGGGGCCGCTGGTCGCGGCTGGACCCTGGCTAGCCGCCTTGGCCGGAGCCGGCTGCGGCGGAGCACTGGGATGGATTGCGGGATTGCTGACGGGCCTGGGGCTGACTGAATACGTCGCCAAGAGATACGCGGGCAGAATGAGACGAGGCGGAATCCTGGTGTCCGTTCATTGTGATAGTCCGGAATGGTGTGAGAGGGCCAAAAAGACCCTGAAGGACACCGGCGCGCGGGATATTTCCTCGGCTGCCGAGGCGACCGCCGACTACGGCACGACCGATAAACCGACCGACAGGCCGGTGGCCGTAATCGCGGTTCGTGACGCAGCACCGGTCCCCCAAGCCACGGAATGCGTGGTCCAAGAGATTAAGAAATAGGGTGCCGGGCGGACTGGTCTTCTGCGTGCACGTTCGAGAGCGACCTGAACGGAGACGATGACAATGCGATTCCTTCGAAGTACAAGTACCGCTGCCCTGGTTCTGCTTTTCGGCGCGATTTTCCCCGCGTTCGCGCAGCACGAGCCGGAAAAACAGCCTGAAAAGCAGCAAAGTAAGCCACAGCAAGCGGCGCGGCCAGCCGCACAGGCGCGCCCCGCGGCCCAGCCGCACCAGCAGCCGGCGGAACACGCACAGCCACAGCAGAAGCGAGCCGCTCAGCCAGCGGCGCCGGAACGGGCCCAGCAGGCTAAGCCGCAACAGCCGAAACCGCAACAGGCCCACGAGGCTAAGCCACAACCAGCAAAGCAGCAACAGGCCCACGAGGCTAAGCCGCAACAGCCGAAGCCGCAGCAGGCTCACCAAGCTAAACCGCAACAACCGAAACAGCAGGTGGCGCGGCAGACGGAGAAGCCACAGCAAGGGCACCCTTCGCGGCCGCAGGCCGTCGCGTGGCAACAGCAGAAGGGATGGCTCAAACAGGGTGGCGGATGGCAGGCGCACACCACCTGGGCGCAGGGT
>JBEKZT010000262.1:0-2526 GCA_049509595.1 Verrucomicrobiota bacterium | reverse complement strand
ACCCATAAAAGGTGCAATGATACATGTAGAGTGTTTCAAACTTCTGGTTCACGGCGATTCCGAGAACTTGTTCAGGAAAGACTGCTCCCGCTTCCGCGTTGCCATCCCCCCAAAGACACATTAACCCATCTATCTGGAGCGGTACATGATCGAACACCTGAAATCCGATTGGCACAGCCTTCCAGACGCGTGACCGGTGAAAATCGGAGGCTGGTTCAATTAAATTGCCCGTGAGGTCAAGCGGCGCAGCCGTGTGGTTTGCGATAGCACGTCTTCCGCCAGCCCGCGCGATCTGGTTTGCGATTTTGTGCCGGAATAGAAACACCGTAGTTGCGACCATCGCAAGCAACACCACGGTTCCAAACATGCTCGCCCTTTTTGTGTTTGTCCATGCCATGGGTTTCAATATCTATTTTATGTGGAGGCTGTTTGTCTGCAAGTCAATTATCGACGAAAGCGGCTTCCCTTTTGGGGGGTGCTTGCGTTTCTTTAACAGAATTATCCCCTTTGCATAAGTAAAAAAAGAATAATTATGTATCATTGACTTGTGATTCTTTTCCGTGACAACTTGGCTTTAGGAAATTGGATTTTCAGAAGTTTAAGTGTATATATTGCCTCATTATAAGAGAGGAGTAGCGTGGCAAAGTTGGCCAAAATCGGTAACAACCCAACACAATGGATACGGCAATCATACAAAAATTCAAGGACGCTGAAGCACAGTATCGCGGTATGTTCGAGAATGCCGTGGAAGGTATTTATCAAAGCACACCGGATGGACGCTATGTCACGGTCAACACAGCTTTGGCTAGGATGTATGGTTACGAGCACCCGGAAGATTTGATGAATCTGGTATCGGACATCCAGAATCAAATTTATGTTGATCCTTCGTTTCGGGAACGTTTCAAGACTGAAGTCGAACAAACAGGTTTTGTTCGTGGATTGGAATATCAGGTGAGGCGGCGCGATGGCAGTTTGATTTGGATTTCCGAAACCGCGCGCGCGGTGCGCGACGCCAACGGTAAAGTCCGTTATTATGAGGGATTCATTGATGATATTTCGTCGCGCAAGGAAGCTGAAGCCGCACGTGCCCGGATGGAAAAACAAATGATTCAGGCGCAGAAAATGGAAGCGATCGGAACATTGGCGGGTGGTGTTGCGCATGACTTCAACAACATACTCTGTGCGATCATTGGTTACACCGAACTCGCGATCAACGAACGTGAAGTTAGAGGCGCACCGCTCGAAAACCTTCAAATGGTTCTCAAATCCGCCCATCGCGCCACAGACCTCGTTAAACGAATCCTCACATTCAGCCGCCGTACTGAGACGGAACGACGGCCAGTCAAGCTCGTTGCCATTCTCAAGGAATGTGTGAAGCTTTTAAGCGCGTCTCTGCCTTCATCCATTGAAATTCGACTCTCGATACAAACTGACGAAGATGTGATTGTGGCCGACGCGACGGAGATGCATCAGGTCATCATGAATCTAGGCACGAACGCTGCCTACGCCATGCGCCAAAAAGGTGGGCGCTTGGAATATGAACTTCGAGCGTTTGAATTCAGCGCCGGGCGAACAGTCGCTTCGCTTCCCAGTGGATCTTACGTTTGCCTGACCGTTCACGACACTGGTCATGGGATGAGTCATGCGGTTATGGAAAATATATTTGAACCTTTTTTCACAACCAAACCCACTGGACAGGGAACTGGACTGGGACTTGCCCTTGTCCAAAGAATCATCGTTGGCAACGGCGGACATATCACTGTCGAAAGTCGGGAAGGTCATGGAACCACCTTTCGCATTTATCTGCCAAAGTCCCAACAACCTCCAGCGACGCTTGCTACGACCGAAGAACAACTTTTGCCTGGCCAGCATGAACAAATCCTTGTTGTGGATGACGAAATCGCCATTCTCAGCATGGTTCAACAATACCTTCGCAAAATGGGTTACCGTGTAATCACACGCGCTGACAGTCTGGACGCTTTGGAAACCTTCCGCCGCGAACCCGATAATTTCGATTTAATACTGACCGACCATACGATGCCCGGTTTGCAAGGCTATGAACTTGCCGAAAAGGTGGGCGACATCCGCCCGGATGTGCCCGTCATTCTGATGACCGGCTTGAACCAGCCGCCCGATTTCACCGCATCACCTTATGCTTCCATGCGTACCGTTGTTCAGAAACCCATCAATTTCTTCGAACTCTCCCGTCGTTTGCGTCATTTTCTTGATCAGTCCAACGCAAAAATATTCAGTCAATTGAGCGCGGAAAATATTGATGTCACATGACGGCGCTAGCGACTTTGGTGCTCATTCAATGTTAACGCGGATTTGTCCCAAATTAAAATCAATCCGCTTAGGACTCGGCTTATTTCCGTCCGCTTAGGACTCGGCTTATTTCCGTCGCGAACAAAGTCAGTCAGCCGATTTTATTGTTCAGGAGGGTAAAGGCGGATTTTCTTTTGGCGTCAGTTCTTCGACTTTCTGTTTCAGACATTCCGGACACATACCATGAGATGTCCGCATGGC
>JBEKZT010000261.1:0-3258 GCA_049509595.1 Verrucomicrobiota bacterium | reverse complement strand
CTATATTCGACTCCAACAACCGGCCATCAACTCCTGCGCCAAGGAAGATTGCCGAGCGATACGAAGTGGCATCGGCTCTTCCCACAGCTAAACCAATTTGCACTCCCTGTCCAGTTCCTGTTGGCGTGAAAGGCTGGCTGACATCTAGTTGAACGATCCAATCAGAGGAGTAATTACCTTTTTCAAGAATCCAAAAAAGATCAGCGAGGTCAAAACCTGTGGGTATTCCAGTCGTCGTATACTCCAACTGCTGATTTGTTTCAGTGAACAGACCGACGCCGCTGGTTGAAATTGACCATTTATTTGTATCCAACGCAATGCCGTTGAAATCATCATTCCCATTCAAGTCGGCTTGTGCGTCGTATGAGAAACTAACAACCAACACTGCAAAGAGCGGAATCACGATTGTTGGTTTCAACCTATCTTGTTTCACGGATTTGATTCTGCTCCCATCAAAAAATTTGTCGAGAAAAAGTTAGACGCGAATTTCACGAATTAACACGAATTCAATTTGTGAAAATTCGTGCAATTCGTGTCAAAAAATCCGCGTTAAATCCGTGTTTCATCCGTGGCTAAAAATATTTTGCCATCACAAAGCGCGGCTATTTGAACTTCGCAATCACGCGCCCGAAGGCGTTGAGGCCGAGTTCGAGCTTTTCAATCTCCGGGCCGAAGCTGATGCGGCAGTAGTTTTTGTAGCGCGCGTGCGTGCGGCGGTTGCCGGGGTTCACGTCGAAAAACACGCCGGGCACGACGATGACTTTTTCCTTCAGACATTCGCGGAAGAAATTCATGCCGTCGTCGAGCGGCGGCGGCAGCTTGGCCAGGTTCGCCCAGACGTAAAACGCACCGGCGGGCGCGGCGTCGGCGGTGATGCCCAGTTTTTTCAGCCGCGACAAAAGCAGCGCGCGCTTTTTTCCAAAATGTTTCTGGATGGCGAGCGTTTCGGCGGCGGCATTTTTCGGGTCGAGCAACGGCAGCGCGGCGTTTTGGAACGGATGGTTCGCGCCGCCGTCGAGAAATGAACCGGCGCTGGCAATGGCTTCGATCACGGCTTTCGGGCCGAGCGTCCAACTGATTCGCCAGCCGGGATAACGCCAGTTTTTCGTGAGGCCGTCCACGACGACAATCGGGTCTTGGTCCACGTCGTCCACGAATTCGGCGGCGGAAACCATTTTCGGTTTCTGCGATTTTCCGTTGGTGTAAATGTAATGCGAATAAAATTCGTCGAAGATCATCGAGCACTGGCATTCGCGCGCGAGGTCGCACCACGCGGACAATTCTTTTCCTGCCATCAACTGGCCGGTCGGGTTGCACGGATTGCTGACGAGCAGTGCGCTCAAGCCGCGTCCGAGGATTTCTTCCTTTAGATCGGCGGGGGAAATTTTGTAGCCGTGTTCGGCGCGGAGCAAAATCGGGATGGGCGTGAACGCCTTGAACACGCTCAATAATTCCTCGTAGGCCGTGTAGTCGGGAATGAAGTGCCCCATGTTGATATTGCCGAGCGCGCTGGCGAGGCGCGTAAGCGCGAGGCGTCCGCCGCTGGCGATGCTGACGTTGTCGGCGGTGTATTTGGATTTTTTCCCGCGCCGGTAAGTGGCGTTATAAAAATCGGCGACGGCTTCGCGCAATTTTTGATTGCCGGCGACGGGACCGTATTGGCGGCTAGCTTCGGAAATTTTCACTTCGGTGACGCGCGGCGGCGCGCCGGGAATGTCGCCGGTTTCGGGCGAGCCTTGGCCGAGATTTGCCCAATCGGGTTTGCCGTAGGCGAAGCCGCGCCTCATGCGTGACGTAAATCACGCCGGTGCGCGGAACGGTTCGGAAACCGGGAATTGAATGCAGTTGCGGTTCCATTTAAGGAAACGCTACAAAAATTTCAGGCGAATTCCCAATCGAAAAAACTTCACGACGTCCAAGCGCCGGTGTTCAAATACGGTTTGAGTTTTTCTTTGAGTGTTTCGCGTCCGCGATGGATGAGCGATTTGGTCGCGGAAAGCGAGCAACCCAAAATCCCGGCGATTTCTTCGTAGCTTAAATCCTCCTGCCGGCAGAGTAAAATTGCGCTGCGCTGGTTTTCCGGCAATCCGTCGAGCGCCTCCAGAATTTTCTGTTCCAGTTCACCATGCAATAATTTTTCCGGCGGCGCAATTTGCGATTTGTCCTCGAATTGCTGGCGCGGCTGGTCTTCGTTTTCAACAGGCTTTTCTTCAAGCGATTCGGCGGGATGGCGCGAGCGGCGGCGGAGTTCATTCAGGCAAAGGTTGCGCGCGATGGTGAACAGCCATGTGGAAAACTTCGCCGTTTGTTCGTAGCGGCGGCGGGATTTATAGACCTGCAGAAAAACATTTTGCGCCAAGTCCTCGGCCTCGGTTTCGTCGCGCAGCGTGCGAAAAATAAAGTTCATCACCGGCTGTTTGTATTTCTCAACCAGCTCCGTAAACGCCGCGCGGTTGCCGCGTTTTACGCGGAACATCAGCGCGGCATCGGGGTCGGTTTGGGCGGCCATTGTTCGAGAAGTCTAACGGACGCCGGGCGTGCGACAAGATTTCGCTGGCGGCTGCGCTTGCTTTCGAGCGCTTTTGTCCGCAATTTGTGCGCCCGTGCAGGATTTAATCAGAAAAATCGAGGCGGCTGCCGAGGCGCATTTGACATTTACGCCCAACAGCACTGCCGCCGACAAACTCGCGAGCTACAAAGGTTTTCTCAAGGTCGAGACGCACCGGCTCAAGCTGTTGCATCGTGCGGGCGCGGATGGACGTGAAATTTGCCTGGGGCGCGCGGCAATTCTCGATGCATTGTTGCGCCATCTTTGGGAATCGGCGCGTGGCAGTTTGTCGCCGCAGGCCCAAAATGAATTTCCGCCGCTCGCCTTGGTTGCCATTGGAGGCTATGGCCGCGCGGAATTGAATCCGCACAGCGACATTGATTTCATGTTTTTGCACGACGGACAAATCGCGGCGAACAAGCCGCTGCCATATTTGTCAAAGCTGATTGACGGCGTTTTGTATCCGCTTTGGGATGTCGGGTTGAAAGTCGGCCACGCGGTGCGGAGCATTGACGACTGTGTGAAGGTCGCGAACACAGACATGCAATCCAAAACGTCGCTCATTGAGGCGCGCTTGATCATCGGCGACGCGGCATTGTTCGAAAAATTTCAAAAAGCGGTTGTCGCCAAATGCGTCATCGGTTTCGAGGAAGAATATATTGCGCTCCGGCTCGAAGACCAGGCGACCCGGCGCACGAAATATGGCAACT
>JBEKZT010000260.1:0-4048 GCA_049509595.1 Verrucomicrobiota bacterium | reverse complement strand
CCCTTGTATCTTGCTAATTGTCCTTCTTGGCAGACTTGAAAGAGAACGCCAAGCTGGAGTCCTCCGCCCGGTTGCAACCGGGCGGAGGAAGGCACGCGTGAGAACAATCGTCCCTCGCATACGTTGTGACGTGATGCGTCCTGAAGCTCGTTCCACGCCTGCCCATTGTCCCAAACTCGAACCGTTGCTTGAGCACGACAACTATCCATCATCGTAGCTCGTATCCTACAAGTATGAGTCAGAACAATCCCCACATCCTGTATGTCGGCCTCGACGTTGCCAAGCTCACTTTGCAGCTGCATCTCGCCGGCCGTTTTCACCTCCTGGCCAATGACGCCAAAGGCCACGCCCAACTCCTCAAACACCTGCGCGGTCAGCCGGCGGCGCACGTCGTTTGCGAAGCCACCGGCGGTTACGAACAGGCCGTCGTGCGCGCGTTGCAAACGGCAGAGGTGCCCGTCAGCATCGTCGAAGCCGGACGCATCCGTTACTTCGCCCGCGCCCAAGGCCAGCGCGCCAAGACCGATCCCATTGACGCCGCCGTGTTGTCCGAATACGGCACGCTCTTCAAGCCTGCCGCCACGGAACCCGCCTCACCCCAACAGCAGCAACTGGCCGAGTTGGCCCAGCGCCGCCGCCAGCTCATCCACCTGCTCATCAGTGAACGCAATCACGCCGAGCATTACACCGATGCGTTCCGGGTGCGCCAGGCCCGGCAACTCGTCAAAGCCTTGGAAAAACAAATCACCCAATGTGACGAAGCCATCACGACCCTCATCGCCCAAGACCCTGAACTGGCGCGCAAAGCCGAACGGCTCAAGACCATCCCCGGCGTGGGTCCGGTCGTGGCCGCCACCATGCTGGCGGAAATGCCAGAACTCGGAAGCCTCACCACGCAAACCGCCGCCGCCCTCGCGGGCGTGGCTCCCTACAACCGCGATAGCGGTGGCCAGACAGGCGTCCGCCGTATCAACGGCGGGCGCGCCGCTGGCAAGAAACCGCTCGTCGCCATGACCGCCTGTATGCGCAAGCTCGTCATCCTCATGAACCGGCTCTTAAAAAACCCTGATTTCCAACTTGCAAATTAACACCGTTGCTTCAGGACATGATTTCATTTTGCGAATTACCAGACACGATGTGTCTGGCTAATTTCCGGTTGTCCCTTTGGGACGAAACCATAGCGGTGCGCGTATTTTCAAGGAAACGTGCGATGCCTGTTCCTTCTCCTGGGGGACTTGAACCGCTTGGGAAGCGGTGAAAGGAATTCGGCAAAGCCGAAAGCTCGCCAGAGCCGAGCGAACGGGCATGAGTGAGTCCACGTTAGGATGAGGGCGGGCGTAAAACACAAATCAGTTTCAACCGGAGACAATCATCTCCTTGGCTGGGAAGAATTGCCGAATCTCTAAAGGGTGGAATAAATCCGGCTGAATTCCGCGACCATTTTAGCCGCCGAAAATTCTTTTTTAATCCGTTCAACGGCGCGGCCGCTGATTTGCTGCCTTGACGCGGCTTGAGCCATCGCCTGTTTCAGGATTTCAACCGCCGCTGCAACATCGCCCGGTTCAAACAGCCAGCCGGTCTGCCCGTCCGCCACGATTTCCGGCACGCCGCCCACCCGCGCCGCCAGCACCGGCACACCCGCCTGTCCGGCTTCCAGCAGCACCGTCGGGAACGGATCGAATTCACTCGAAGGCACGACGAGCAAATCCAGCGTCTGCAAAAAATCCCGGGGCGATTCCACCCAGCCATGCCAGTGGACGTGCCGCCACCAGCTTTTGGTCTCATAACAGTCGCGCAGTTCGGCCAGCAGGCGTTCCCCGCCTTCATCCTGCGCGTTGCCGGCCAGATGCAATTCCAACCCCTTGCGTTCGGAAAAAGCGCCGAGGAAGCCGATGCGAAAAGGGCCGGGGATGCGCTCGACCGTCGCATCGGGAACGGCGGGCAGGCCATTGTGGACGATGTTCAGTTTGTGGACGGGGTAACCCGCTTCCACGCAGGCGTTTTGCACCGCCGCCGAAACACAGGTAATTTTTTTCAAGGCCAGCCGCGCGCAGCAGCGCATCAACCGCCGCCTCCTCCCGGAGATGAACGTCGCATTGGGATGATCGTGCAGCGAGCCGATGGCCGGGCGGTGGGACAGCCAACCCGTCACCGAGGCCAATTCCCAATCGCGCGCCGCCCAGCCGTGGATGATATCGAAGGGAAATTTAGCCCGCTGTCGCTTCAAGGCCTGCGCCTGCCGCCAGAGTGCGCCCAAGGAAAAGGAATCATTGGGTTCAATCCACACCGGCATTGCTTTTGGCGGCAATAATTTTGCCATACGACTGCCCGGTGCCACTGCCACGGCCACCGGAAAGTCTGATTCAACAAGTTCGGTGAGAAAATATTCCAATACTTTCTCCGCCCCCGCCACACCCCTGTTTTCAGGATGAACGATTAGAATGCGCATTCAGGGCGGCGGTGAATGTGCTTTCCGGCGTTGCCGTTTTTGAAAAAAAGGTCCGGCCTGTTTTGGGCCGATGAATCCCGGCCGGCATCAACAATTTTCGTAGGCAGCAAGTTCACGACGGCAGCGTCTCAAAGCCGTCAGGTCAAGTCAAACAGACCGTTCTAAACATTCCTCTCCTCCGAGGAGTGGGTGAATCTTTCGCCGCGCCCCTTCCCCAAAAAAAGCATGACTGGATTTGCCGGACCTCATCCGCAAAATCAAAATCATGCGTAGGCTGTTTCTTCTCCCGGGAGACTTGAACCGCTGGGAAGCGGTGAAAGGAATTCGGCAAAAACCGAAGGCTCGCAAGAGCCGAGCGAACGGGAGTGAGTGAGTCCACGTCAGGATGAGGACGAGCATGAAACTGATATGCGGTCTCATATTTTTTGCTTGCTTATTATCCGATAGTTGTTAGTAATAGCTCTCGCAAAGGGGTGGTAAATAATTACCCTCAAAAAACAAAAGGAAAACTATGCATCTATTACTATTGCCAATTCTTGCCAATGATGCCGCGGTTGCACCCAGCGCAGCCGCCTTCATGGTCATTTTGACTGTTCTGGCTGTAATTCGTGGTCGCTAAACATAAGCACGCCCGATCACGTCGGTTTTGCTTACGAAGTGTTGCGCAGCCTGAGTGCGTGCGGATGGACTTGCGCTCGTCATTGACGCGGTGCAAGGGTGACGAGGCATTGTCTTCGTCAAAAATTAATTCTTATTTCTTCAAGAATTGCAGGTTTAATTGCTTGCGTCTTCCTTATTACCCATTGTAAAAACATCTGCCCGTGAGAGTTTTTCCAATGCACATGATCACAATGGCATCCCGGCCTGAGACCTGCCTGAAAAAAATTGGCTTGGCCGCAGGGTTGGAGAGTGTTGTCCGGCGTTATTTTCGGTTGATCGTCCATTCCATGTTTGTGACGCTGGCGTTGTCTCTGGTCTGCCTGAACTTTCTGAGTCGGCCGGCCGGCCGGGCTTTTTTAAGATTTTATTTATTGTTCTTGCGCATGAGAGCGCAAGGGTGAACACCATCCGTCAATCCAACAGACCGATGAAACTGTTCAAACACCGTGTGTGCGCGCTTGCCTTGTCGCTGCTCGCTCTGGCGGCGCGGGCACAATCGCCGATGGGCGACGCCCTCGCTTTCAACGGCGTTAACCAATACGTCACCGTCACCAACTTCGGTGCCATCATTCCCACGAACGAAATCACCGTCGAGTTTTGGGCTTACACCACCGCGCTTGCCGGGCAGTCGGCTTTCATGCTGAACCCCGACCAGGGCACCAATCGCCTTAACGCCCACATCAATTACAATTTTGGCCCAACTTATGGTGAAACGTTCTGGGATTTTGGCGACATCACGGGAAGTGGACGCCTCGGCCCGGTTCCCGCCCCGGCCAACTCCATCAGCAACTGGGTTCACTACGCGCTCGTCGCCAGCCGGAGCGGCAATTACATGAGCATCTACACCAACGGCGTCTTGTGCGCGACCCGGAGCGGCATGACCCCGTTTGTGCGCGGCAACTATAGTCTGCAAATCGGCGGACCCGGCTATCCCTACAA
>JBEKZT010000026.1:0-14480 GCA_049509595.1 Verrucomicrobiota bacterium | reverse complement strand
ACCTTCACGATTTTTTCCAAACCACTTTTCTTCCCAAAATCAATATCTCTCCACGCGCAATTGCCGCCACACATTTCGGATACAGCTCGTGCTCCGCCGCATGAATCCGCTCGTGCAAACTTTCCGGCGTGTCATTTTCAAAAACGGAAACAGTTTGTTGCGCGATGATTGGCCCAGCATCAATGCCCGCGTCTACGAAATGAACCGTGCAGCCCGTCAGCTTCACGCCGTGATCCAGCGCCTGTTTCCACGCTTCAAGTCCGGGAAACGACGGCAGCAGCGACGGATGAACATTGACAATTCGCCCTCCAAAAGCGCGTAGAAATTCACCCTTCAAAACCCGCATGAAACCGGCAAGCACAATCAAATCCACTTTCGCCGCGCGCAGTAACTCAACAAATGCATGTTCCGCTTCTTCTTCAAGCTTCGTGCGGAATTTTCCAGGCGGAATGAAATGCGCCGGAATTTTCCGTTCGCGGGCGCGCGACAAAATTCCCGCATTTTCGACATCGCTCAAGACGACACCGACTTCTGCCGGAATTTTTCCAGCCGCAACCGCATCGGCAATGGCGACAAAGTTCGTGCCTTTGCCGGAACCGAGAATTCCGAGCCGGAATTTTTGAAAATCTGCCACGCGCCATTTTTACATTGGCGCACGGCAGTCGCAAGCGCGGGAATTTGAAAACTGTCTACTTTTTCTCCGCCATTTCGGCATCGCGATCGGCCATCGCCGCTTTTCGCGACAGACGGACACGGCCTTTTTCATCTACACCAAGGCATTTGACCGTGATTTCATCGCCGACCTTGACGATGTCCTCGGTTTGTTTGACGCGAAAATTTGCCAGTTCACTGATGTGAACAAGACCGTCCTTGCCCGGCAAAAATTCGACGAACGCGCCGAATTCCTTTACAGTGACAACCTTGCCGCGATAAATTTTCCCGATCTCGGCTTCGGCGGTCATGCCGACAATCGCGTCCTTCGCGATCTTCATGCCCTCGGCGGACACGGAGAAAATGTTCACCGTGCCGTCATCCTCGATGTCAATTTCACAGCCGGATTCTTCAACCAGACGTTTGATGTTCTTGCCGCCCGGCCCGATGAGAGCGCCGATTTTTTCGGGGTTAATCTTCACAATCTCAATGCGCGGCGCGTATTTGCTCAATTCCTTGCGCGGCTCGGCGAGTGTTTTGGCCATCTCGGACAAAATGTGCATTCGGGCAACACGGGCTTTTTCAATCGTCTCGGCCATGAGGGCGTGCGGCAGACCTTTCAATTTTAAATCGAGTTGAAACCCGGTAATGCCTTTTTCGGTTCCCGCGATTTTGCAATCCATGTCGCAATAATGATCTTCCCAACCGATGATGTCGGTGAGCAACTGGTAACGGGAAATTTTTTCTCCGCTGTATTCGCTGCAAATGCCGACGCTGATGCCGGCCACCGGACGGATGAGCGGAACGCCCGCGTCCATGAGCGCCAGTGTGCCGCCGCAAACCGAGGCCATTGAAGTCGAACCGTTCGATTCCATAATCTCGCTCGTGACACGGATTGAATACGGATAATTTTCTGTCGGCAGCATCGGTTCAATGGAACGTTCGGCCAGTGCGCCGTGGCCGATTTCTCGGCGGCCGGGACCGGAAATTCTCCCGGTTTCACCGACGGAAAAATTCGGGAAGTTGTAGTGCAGAATGAATTTTTTCTCATTTTCTCCGCCGGTGTAGGAATCGAATTCCTGCACGTCGTCACCCGTGCCAAGCGTAGCCAGCGTGAGCGCCTGCGTTTCCCCGCGCGAAAACAATGCCGAGCCGTGTGCGCGCGGCAAAATGCCGACTTCGCTCGAAATGGGGCGCACGACATCAAAGTTGCGACCGTCGAGACGCTTGCCGCTGTTCAAAATCAGGCTACGGACGGCCTCTTTCTGAATGTAATAAAATGCGTCCTTGACGACAAAATCTGTGACTTTTTCCGCGCCGAACTTTTCCACGAGCTTGGCACCGACTTCATCCTGGATCGCCTTGACCGCCGTTTCGCGCGCCAATTTTCCGGGCGTTAACAGCGCGGGAACAAAGCGGTCGCCCGCGAGTTTTTTCGCCTCCTGCAAAATTTCGTCTGGAACAACGTTCAATTTGATTTCGCGTTTCGCCTTTCCGGCTTTTGCGACAAGTTCTTTCTGCGCGGCGATCAGCGGACGGCAGCATTCCTGTCCGAATTTGAGCGCGGCGTTGAAATCGGCTTCAGTAATTTCTTTCGCTGCGCCTTCATACATCACAATGTCGTTTTCATTGCCAACGTAGACCAAATCCAAATCGCTTTCCTTCGATTCGGTATGCGTAGGATTGGCAATGAATTTTCCGTTGACGCGACCGACGCGAACTGCGCCGAGTGGCCCCGCCCACGGAATATCGCTGACCATCAATGCCGCACTTGCGCCGATGATGCTCAAAATATCAGGATCATTCTCGCCATCGGCACTGAGCACGACGGTCTGAACTTGCACTTCGTTATACCAGCCTTTTGGAAACAATGGACGAATCGGACGATCGGTGAGTCGGCAGGTGAGAATTTCCTTTTCCGTCGGCCGGCCTTCGCGTTTGAAATAGCCTCCGGGAAATTTTCCCGCCGCTGCCGCCTTTTCGCGGTAATCAACGGTCAGCGGAAAAAAATCCTGTCCCTCCTTAGCTTTCGTTGCGGCAACTGCAGCCACGACGACAATCGTTTCACCGAGCTGGACGGTGACCGCGCCGTCCGCCTGCTTGGCGAGTTTTCCGGTTTCAATGACAATCTGCTTATCGCCCACCTGGGCGGTTATTTTTTCTGGCATAATTTTCGTTTGGTTGAGCCAGAGAAACTTCAGTGAATCCCGAATCCTTCGGGACTGAATGAAATTACCCGGCGCAACGAATTTTTCTTACGCGCGTGTTTTTGGTTTTGAAATAAAGCCGGGCGCGTTATGGCTCAATTTCTGAAGCGAAAGGCGATTTGGTTTGAAAATAAAAACCGCGCCTCCGCAAAATCAGTGGCGCAGCTTCAATTTTTGCGTGACCGTTTGGTAGCGGTTCAAATCTTTGCTTTGCAGATATTCGAGCAGACGGCGGCGCTGGCCGACCATCATCAGCAATCCGCGGCGCGAACTGTGATCCTTTTTGTTGCCCTGTAAATGCTCGGTCAAATGATTAATGCGTTGCGTGAGCAATGCAATCTGCACATCCGCCGAACCTGTGTCGCCATTGTGCAGTTTGAACGACTCAATGGTCTTCGTCTTTGCTTCCATATTTAAATAAAGTGAGGGAGTTTAAATAGCTGCAACCCCTGTGTAAAGCACTTTCAAAGCCTACTTGCACCCACATGGCGCCAACTCCAAATCAAACAGCGTTTCGTTTGTGAGGTGAGCTTGAAATTCTCGCCGATCCGCAAACATTCAACCCAGAAAATTTCACCACGCTTCGTCGCTGCGACAATCAAATCACGCCGCCTTCCTCGCAGAATTTTTCCATTCGTGAATAAATCCTGCAGCTTCACCTTCAACTTCAAACCCATCGGCTGAAAACGATCGCCCGCGCGCCAATGACGCAAAATAATCTTCTTCCCAATCTTGTCCGCATCAAAAAATTCGCGATTTAATTTGCCGCGTTTCAGTTTGAATTTTTTATCGGCGGTAAAACACCATTTCAAATCCACTCCGTTAAAAATCACTTCCCCTGCCCGGCCCGATAAATTTATAGCGAGTTCACGGGCGTTAAACCTGCTAACCTCATGTGACTTCAAAATCACCGCGCCGGCTGGATCGCGCGAAACAAGCAGTTCCGGCGTCACGCTGATTGGAAAATTTACCGCACGTCGAAGCTGCTCAATCAAATTAAAATCCGCGGTCACGCCAAGTCGAACTAATTGCAACTGCAAAACTCGCCGTTGAATCGCAATTGGCAATTTTTTGAACACTGATTTTCTTTGCACAAGCCATTGCTTTGCAACTTCAGCAACAAATTCGGATTCCGCGCCAATAATTTCCATCAAACGCAAAACTGTTTTTGCCAGACCTGATTGATAGTTTTTCCGAAGCAGCGGCAGCAATTCGTTGCGAATCCGGTTACGCGGGGCATCGAACGAAAAATTCGTCGCATCGTCGCGGAAAAAAATTCCGTTTTCGCGCGCAAATTCCCGCAGCTCAGTTTTGGTCACGTCAAGCAATGGACGAACCAGCGCGATTTTTTTTCCCGCCGGCGATGGCGACTGCCATTTCATTCCACTCAAGCCTTCACCGCCGGCGCCGCGTAACAGCCGCAGAAAGAAAAGTTCCACCTGATCATCCGCGTGATGGGCCAAGGTAACAACACGAATTTTATTTTGTCTTGCCGCCCGCGCTAAAAATTCGTGCCGCAATTTTCGCGCGGCCATTTCAGTTGAAAGTTTCGATTTTTTTGCAAACGATTTTACGTCCGCACGCTCAACGACAACCGGCAATTTCAATTTCGCCGCCGATTTGCGAACCAACTTTTCATCCGCGTCGCTGTTGCGCCCGCGCAATTGATGATTGAAATGTGCGACGGTTAATTTCCAATGATTTTTTCCGGCAAGCGCGTGCAAAATATGAAGCAGCACCATTGAATCCAGTCCACCGGAAACCGCGACTAAGATTTTCTGACCGCGTTGAAGCAATTCGCGGTTTTGGATGTTTTGTTCGATGCGTTGGAGCAAATCGGTCACGCGCCCATGCTACTTCATCGGTCAACGGGGGCAAGCTGACGGAATTTGAGGTTACTTTGAATCAACGGATGCGCCGTGAAGAACCACACCTCCGCACAGTAGTCATTACGGCAATCTGCGAACGCGATAGAATTGCTGCGGGTCGGTACCGATGACATTTGTGAAGGTGGTTATGAAATCGGTGGCGATATTGGTGCTTAAAATAAACCAGTTGGTTTGTGCGAGATTGGTGGAGTATTGAAGTTGATACTGGATTCCGGCAAGTGAGTTCCAACTGAGCACGAAAGCGTTGCTGGTTTCTACGATGCTTTGGAAGGACGGAACAGGAATGGGCTGGACGCTGACGTCGTCGAGGCCGAAATACCACGGGTCGTTGCGCGAGCCGAATTGGAGCACGGCGTTGGTTCCGGTGGCGGTGACGACAAAGAGTTGATTGGTCCAGTCGAACGCGCCTGGATTCATCTGGTTTAAAATGGTGTTTATACTCGTTGTGTTGGTGTTCCAGTTCACAAGAAATTGTTCGCGGTTGCCGAAGGAGGATTTTCCGGCGACGGGATTGATTAACCAAAATGAAAGCAAATAGCTTTGTCCGGGAATGGTCTGCAGGGTCTGAGAAAGGTGGGCGACAGAATCTGCCTGTCCCAGCGCCGCGACGTAATCGCCGGAATGCGGACTGATTTCCGATCCATTGTCCACGAAATCCGGGCCGCCGTTGTCGGTCAGTGTCCAGAATGAAAAATCGCCGGTCTCGAATCCACCATTTTGAACAAGCGACTGGCCGACTGACAACACGAGCGGGCGGGTTTGTTCGAGACCGCTGGCGAGATTCGAGAATATCAAACTCGCCGTGTATATTCCGGCGGGCAGGCCATCGGCTTGCGGAGCCAAAGCCACCGTCACCGTTGCGGTCTGGCCGTTAGCCAACGTGCCGTCTGCGGGAAACACGTTGAACCAAGGCGAAGCAGTCGCCACTGACCAGTCCAGTGAACCAGCGGCGGAATTGCCCAGTAAAAAATTTTGCGAGGTCAAGTTGAACGGTCCACCGACCGGGCCATTGGCGGTGAAACCTGTCGTCGGAGAAACGGTCAGCGAATCATTGACCTGCAAAATGAAAAGCCGGTTATGACCAATGCCGCTGGTTAAGTTGGAAAAAGTCATGGCTGCGACATACATGCCCGCAGGCAGGCTGGCGGCGGCGGAATTCAAACTTGCGGTAACGGTGGCGGCGTTTCCGCCGGGCGTCAACGTGCCGCTGGACGGTGAAACATTCAACCACGATGGCGCGTCGGCAAGCGACCAATTCAAAGAAGTCCCGCCTGAATTGGTCAGCGAAAAATTTTGCACACTCGCGCTGAACGGCCCGCCAAACGGTCCTTGAGACGTAAAGCCGCCCGCCGGAGAAATCGCCAGAGGATCGGGCGTCGCAAGACTGTTGATAAGATTTTGACCGTTGGGCGTGCCCCAGCCGGTGCAGAGGTCGTAGCCAGTGACGGCGGTAAATTCGGTCGAACTGCCGCTGGTGAAATTATTTCCGGTTGTAACGTCGTGAAAATTCAAAGTGTAATCCGACTGCCGGCCAATTTCATAGATGGTCGGGTTGATGAATCCAACCGTCGGCTGGCCAGCGGCCACAGCCTGCTGGTTGACCAGGGCAGTAAAGCCAGCCCACAACGGCGTGGCACAACTGGTGCCGCCAACCGTCTCGCTGCTGCCATTGCCATAGGTGACATAAACATTGTCAGCCGTCATGGCCACATCAGGAATATTTCGCATCGTGGTCGAGCCCTGATTTGCCGTCATGTCAATTCCCTGCTGCCAGTCGGGAATCGAAAAAGTCGTGCTGATCCCGCCGCTGCTGCCCGTGCCGCTATTCCAATTCCAAACGGTTTCGGACTGCCAGCTTCCGCCCGGCCCGGTCGTGGACAACGTCGTTCCGCCGACAATGGTGATGTTCGGATCGTCCGCCGGCGTGGGGATTGCACCCGTATAAGCATCGTCATCGCCCGAGGCGTTGAAGTAGGTTTGTCCTTGCGCGGCGAATTGCTGGAAAATCTGTTCCGTCGCCGGATCATATGGCGACCAAGTCCACGACGAGCTGAGTTGCTTGGCAAGATTATCCGTCGCCATGCGATTCAAAATATCGTTCGGAATTCCATTCGGGCCGGCTTCATAGACAATCACGCCAGCGCCCGGCGCCATGGAAACGACCATTTCAATGTCCAGAGAAACTTCGTCGGCGTTGTCGCCCGGAGTGCCGTCAAACGAATCCAGCAACACATTTGTCAGAACAACGTCGTTGGTCAACCCAGCCTGCGCCTCGTAATTCGTTATGTCGCTGGCGTAATATCCGTCAAATTGTAGAAGCCCGACGGTCTGCCCGGAACCATCAAGCGAAACTCCCGGAACATAAGCCGCGCGAAAATCGTTCCCAATGTAAGATTCACCCGGCCCCGAACCAAGGTTCGGCGTCGCGCCCCGCGTTTGGGCGGTCATTTTTTTTTTCAAATTCGCCGGATGCGGCAACGTAAAATCATCCAAGCCGTTGATGTGCAAAATCGGAACGGCCAGATCAACCGACGGTTCGATGTCCGGCGCATAAAACGTCCGCGCCTCTTTCGGATGCTGATAGGTGCGCAGTGTGATGTGAAAAGTTTTTTCTATGTCCGCCACCGAACCGTTCACGTCCAGCAACGTGCGGTTCGGATGCGTGGCCATCACGGTAAACCCATTAGACCGCACGAATGAAATCAGCGCCGTGTAATCGCTTTCAGCCGGACCGAATTGTTCCGTGAATTCTTCCGGCGTCAAATAATGGCGGAATTTCGGACTGGCCGGATTATAAATTTGTTGCAGCAGATTCGTCAGCGCCTGCTGATTTCGTAACGGCAAACCGATGGCCAGGTTCAAGCGCTGCGCCGCCGGAAGACGTCCGACCGGTTGCAAATGAAGACGCGCAATCGCCGGCGGCACATGGCCGTGCAATATCCTCATTTCCGCCGCGCTACCCACTTGAATTGTTCCAAGTAAAAGCACAACGCCGATGCTCGTGGCGATCCATGATGAAAATCGGGAGTGCAAAAAGCTGACTCTGGCGGTGTGTTTTCTAATTTGCACAATGTTGCTGAAAACCAGCGGAATTGACATAATCTAAGGTGAAAAGACACAAAGTCAAATTCCAGCAAAAGGGTTTGCCACAAAACTTTCGCGCCGCTAACGTCCATTTGTGTCTGTCAAATTCACCATCCTCGGCAGCGGCTCGTCCGGCAATTGCGCCTACGTCGAAACGGAAAATTGCCGCATCCTGATTGACGCCGGCTTTTCCCCGCGCCAAATCCGCCAGCGCCTCGCCAGCATCGGACGCACGCCGGAAAATCTTACCGCCATTCTCATCACGCACGAACACGGCGATCACATCTCCGGCCTGCTCGGCCTCGCCGACAAATTAAAAATCCCGATTTACTGCAACCGCGACACGCAGGAAGCCACTGCCTGGGCGTTTAAGGAAAAATGGAACGGCAAACGCGACCCGCTTTTCCACGGCGTCGAAAAAACCGCCGCCGATTTTATCGCCAAACTCGAATGGCGCTTGTTCCAGACCGGCGACGGTTTTGAGATTGCCGACGTGCTCGTCGAAACCTTTTCCATCCCGCACGACGCCCAAGACCCCGTCGGATTTCTGCTGCGCACCGCGCGCGGCAACATCGGCTTCGCCACCGACCTCGGCCACACCACCAAGCTCGTGCTCGACCGCATCCGCGCCGCGAACGTCCTCGTCCTCGAATCCAACCACGACGTGAAGATGCTGCAGGATTGCCCGCGCCGCGCGTGGCCGCTCAAGCAGCGCATCCTCGGCCGCCACGGCCATCTCTCGAACGTCGCCGCCGCCGAAGCCGCCGCGCAGATCATGTCTGCGGAATTGAAATATCTTTACCTCGCCCACTTGAGCCGCGAATGCAACAAGCCCGAACTCGCGCAACACGTCATGGCCGAGCAACTCCATCACATCGGCGCGACGCACGTCCGGCTCCAGCTCGCCGCGCAGGACGTGCCGTGTGAAACTTTGGAACTTTAGAAAAAAATTAAAGTTTTTAGAAAATAATTTCAATTGACATTTCTTTTGAATTTAATAGATACTAAAATTCAGAGTTAAAAATCCTATGAAAAATCGTTTAGTATTCATGCCCGTGTTTTTACTTTTGTCGCTCTTACTAACGGGTTGTCAGTTTGTCGCTAATTACAATTCGGTATTGTATCAGTTTGAATCCTGAAATCTCACTTTGGACTTGAATCTTTCCGTTTTGGCGTCAAAGTTACGCCATGCCTAGCCGCGCAAGCAAACGGACAGTCTTGGACGAACTTGAAGCCACAAACTCGCTGGCCGCTCGTATCGTGGAACAAACCACAGGCCAGCCACAACCAGCCAAAAACCCATTCGCCGTTGCTTTGGGCAAGCTAGGAGCGAGCAAGGGCGGTAAGGCGCGGGCGGCGAAGCTATCAGACAAGCGAAAATCGCTTATTGCCCGCAAAGCGGCAAATGCTCGCTGGCAAAACTTCAAAAAAACCTAACCGGCCAGATTGACCAAAATAACCTGTCGCGTTTTCTTAAAAGTTGCCTCTCGACGCGGACGGTCAATGTTGAATCGCCGGAAGATTTTTCCGCTCGCGGCTTCTTCCTCCAATCGCTGTGCCGTTTCTTGAGGCTTTGGCTTTTGGATTAAGTTTATCATTTTGTGCATGGTTTTGTTTTTTCGTCTGATGCCTTGGACTCGTTTCTGATTTCCGTGGTACAATCTTTCCACAGAAAACTTTTCCATCATCTGGGGGCACTCTCAAAATATCAATCCCCAGTTCCTGAAAAATAGACTTTCTGATGTCATTCTCAAATTCCGCTTCGATGCTGTCTGTGAATGACACATGATTAAATATCTCCGATGCCTCCTCACAATCAATCGCAAATGAATGACACGGATAGGAATCCTCCGGCGAAGTGCGTTACAGTCCGGCGGTCTGCATGGGCGCACGGCGCACGGCGATTACTGGAACGCCTGACCATCGGCACGTTTCGACAAGCATCTGTGAACGTCAAAACCTGACAATGCGGATGAGCATGAGGCGGTTCACTCGATTGACGAACGGCTACTCGAAAAAGTTGGAAAATCTCGAACACAATGTCGCCTTATATTTTATGAACTACAATTTTTGCCGGATTCATCATACGCTCCGCGTGACGCCAGCGATGGAAGCGGGAATCGCAGACCATGTTTGGAGTCTTGAAGAAGTTGTAACACTGATTGACACGGCGAACTATGGGGTGAAACCCGCACTTGCGGCTTAAAAATTTTCAGAAAGCAAAATGATACAATACCTACAATTCAAGTTATTTGCCAAACGAAGAAATAACACCCAAGGTTGACGGCAAAGTTTTAATTTATACTGAATCTGTAAATGACAATTATGTATTCAAGGGATCACCATCCAGTTTTACTGGTGGCGGAACGGAGCTGCAACTTCCTTTGGGAGTAATGACGCGAGAAATCGCTTTGGTGGTTTTTGGTCGAATGTTCAAAGACGGTGCAGATCATGCCAACGAAGTTAAAAATCCAACGGACTATCGTTTGATAATAAAGCCACAGACAACATCATTCGATTACAAATACAATTCATTGAAAAACTTGGGATTTGCCATCACGCCCCAAACAAGAATTTCTATTGAAGTAATAATGTTCGATCAGTCAAATAAAGAAGTATTCAGAAAAACCTATAGTTCGGGACTATCTTAACGCATACGCATTTGCCCAACGATTATTCATGCCAGACAATATGTGCCGATAAATTTTATCTCACAATCAAAAAAACGATTCATAATTTGCGCCTTGCCCGAAAAAATCAAACGCACCGCGTCCAGTGCCGTAGGCGCGACATCTTTGTAGCCATGCCATTGTTCCGCGCTTGCCTTTCCACCAATCGCTGATAGTTTGGTTGCATGACAACGGATACCGTTGAAATTCCCGTGCCGGTGCTTTCGTCAGTGGAAACGCTTGACGAACTTCAAGACTGGCTCACGGCGCAGAATCCCAAAATCGTCGCGGAATTGCGCGACGCCCGCAAGGAAGACGAAGCAGGCAAATTCAAAAGCTGGAAGCCGCGTCATCTGCCATGTCCTACCGGGTCGAAATAGGCTCGCGCGCGGACGTGCAACTGGCCGAACTCGATTCCGCCATCGGCGCAAGTGTCGAACGCAAAATCCAATGGCTCGCGGAAAATGCCGCCGTCATGATCCACCGTCGGCTCGTCGGAATGCCCGAAGATTTGTCCGGTCTCTGCAAACTTCGTATCGGCGATTGGCGGATTCTTTACTGGATTTATCATCGCGAAGAAATTGTCCGCATTTACCGAATCCAGCATCGCTCGGAAGTTTATCGCGATTTTTGAGCGAAAACTTTGTTTGGAAATTCAGAAATGTTCCGCATCGAAAAAATTTCCTCGTTCGACCAGCCAGAACTCGCGCCGTATCGCACCATGCGCCGCTCGGCGGAGCATGAGGCGCAGGGTATCTTCGTGGCCGAGGGCGAAAAAGTCACGCGCCGCCTGTTGGAAAGCCATTTCACCGTCGTCTCCATTGTGCTGCCGGAAAAACATCTGGAAAATTATCGCCCGCTACTCGAAGCGCGACCAGAACAGGCCACCGTTTATCTTGCGGAAAAGTCATTGCTCGAATCGCTCACCGGCTTCTCGCTGTTTCAAGGCGTCCTCGCCATCGGGAAAACTCCCCGGCCCGCTTCGCTCGAAGACATCTTGCAGAAAAGTCCCGCGCTTAAATTGTTCGTCGCCATTGATTCGCTGTCGAACGCGGAAAATCTGGGCGCGCTTGTGCGCAATTGCGTGGCGTTCGGCGTCCACGGCTTGATCGTCGGCGAAACTTCGAGCAGCCCGTTCCTGCGCCGTTCGGTTCGCAATTCGATGGGCGCGATTTTTCAATTGCCGGTTTGGGAAGTGAAAATGGCAAACGCTGCCGCCCAATCGCGGCGCGATGATCCGCCCAAATTTTCTTTGGTGCAAACGCTGCGCGATTTGCGCAGGCGCGGAATCCTCTGCATCGCGGCGCATCCGCACGCGAGCGACAAAACAATTTCACAGGCGGATTTTTCCGGCGATTGCTGCCTTGTTTTTGGCAGCGAAGGTTACGGCATTTCCGCGCCGGTGCTGGAAGCGTGTGATGAAGCAGTGGTAATTCCAATGGCGAATGAGGTGGATTCACTCAATGTCGGCGCGGCGGCGGCGGTTTTTCTATATGAAGTGAAACGGCAACGTGGGTTTGTCGGTTAATTTTTCCCGCCGCGTTCGCGGTGGATTTCTTCCAATCGTTCCACGACGCGGCGTGAAAATGGCTGCCAATCCAATTCTGCGGAAACTTTCGCACTTGAGGCTCGTCCCCACGCATGACGGTTTTCAAGCGGCTCATCAAACCAGCTTAAAACTTTTTCCGCGAAACTTTCGGGATTCATTTCCGAAAACCGGATGATGGGATTGTCGCGCCAGTAACGCACTGTGCCGCGCAAGGGCGTGCAAACCATCGGCACGCCCATCGCCGCGTATTCCACTGTTTTGGCCACCATCGTGCAGTGCGCGCCGGTGGACGTGGCGTAAGGAATAATACCGACGGTTGCGTCGTGAATGTGTTTGGCGACTTCGGCGTAAGGGATGAAGCCCGTGCATTCGATGGCGGAATCTGGAATCTGGTTTTTGACGATTTTCAGTGTGCGGCGCAATGCTTCCGTGTGATGGCCGACGAAGCGGAATTTTGCGTCAGGCCGTTTTTTAGAAATATGAATCAACGCCCTTGCGCCAAATTCGTTGAGGTGATGATGATCAAGCGAGCCGTGCATGACGACGAGCGGCGTTGGGGAAGTTTGAAAAGTCGGCCGAAAGAGTTTGCTATCATAGCCGAAATAAATCGGGAGAATATTTTTTGCGGGATAGCCGGCTTTTTGGAACAGGTCGGCGAGTTCGTCGGAGATGGTGAAAATTCCTTCCGCGCGATATTTGATTGGCAGCGAAAGCTCAAAATTTTTAAGCCGCCGGACGAGTGCGGGCGGCGCAAGATATTTTGGCCAGCTGTCAAAATAGCCGGTCAGATAATCGAGGAAATTCATGGCGACGGTGCAATCCAGCGAACGGCGCAAATGACCGGCGGCAACACAGGCAATGGCGTGTTGGGCAAGCAAAAGGTCAAACTTAACTTCACGCGCAGTTTCTAGAACGAGCCGCTTCAAAAAAAACGGGTAGGCCAGATATTTCAAACTGCGCAATGAAGTGTAACGTCCCATTTGCCACGCAGTGAATGAATGAATTTTAATGCAAAATTTTGTTTCGAGTTCCGCGACATTTTCCCGTTGCGGCGCAAAAACGTGAACGGTGTGGCCGCGGCGAACCATTTCTTCAACAAGATAGACGGCTTGGGAAGAACCGCCGCCACTGGGCGGGTAAAATGGTTCGTGCGTCAAAATGCCAAAGTTCATTCGGTGCTAAAGCGAGAAACGTTAGGCGATAAATGAACTTTTCACAAGGCGAACGAGATCAGCTTTTTTGATAATTGCGTCTGGAAAAACATTTTGACAAGCGCCGCAAGCCCTTTAGATTGCGGTCCACTCTGGATGGGGTCTTAGCTCAGTTGGTAGAGCACCACAATGGCATTGTGGGGGTCAAGGGTTCGAATCCCTTAGGCTCCACCATCTCGAATTTATGGCGGAAACATCGGTCGTGCTGCGCACGGCAAGTGTTGTTTCAGCCAATGAATCAAAGGGTGTTTTGAAGGTAACGGTTAAGGTTTGAGAGCGTAAAAGGCGGTTCGAGCCGATGTTTTCAAGAAATGATTTCATTTCCAGCCAGTTGTCGTTAGACACTGGAATAGTGGCCGCATTTGCCTCTAAAACCCACTTCCGCAAGGGTTCGAGCCGATTTGCTTTGCTTCTCTCCAACACGGTGATTTGTTCCTCCAAATCGGCTTTTTGCGGCACAAGCGGGTTTTTGAGTTCTTTGAACTCCACGATGTCAATTGACCCCTCGGCAAAGCCGTTGTTAATCCGATCAATCTTCGCTTTAAGCGAAGACAGGTCGGATTTGAGGCGGTCAATTTTTTGCTGCTTCTCGTGAGACGTTTCTGTTTCCCACGTCTCAATCCGGGCAAGAAACTTTTCTTTCCATTCGTCGGGGATGAGAACGAGTTGGGCGTTTCGCTTTACTTCCTCGGCAAATTTCTCTTGGCGAACGAAGCTGCGTGCCGTGCATCGTTGCTCTCTGCTCTTGTGGGTGCAACGGTAGTAGTGGAAACGAAGGCCGCTCTTTTTGATGTGCCGTTCGCCGGTGATGGAATAGCCGCACAGGTCACAGGTCGCAAAATTGAGAAAAAGAAATTTAGTTTCCTCGCGGTGGTGACGTGGCTTGCCAACGGTCACTAACGCTTTTTGAATATCATCGAAAGTCTTTTTCGAGATCATCGGCACATGCGAGCCTTGGTGCAATTCGCCACAGTGGGCGAACACGCCGTAATAAAATGGATTGTTAAGCACACGTTCAATGGCGGAAAGCACCAAAGGTTTCTTGCTTCGGTCGCCAACAATTCCCGCCGCCGTCAATTCATTTCGGAAGGCGGTCAGGGAAAGTGTCGCCGTTGCGAAACGCTCCATGATGGGCTTTAACTTGTTGAAATAATCAGGGTGCGGTTCGATGGTGCGAAGTCTCGACTCATTGATATAGCCGAGCGGAGCCTTGCCGCAAA
>JBEKZT010000259.1:2357-4037 GCA_049509595.1 Verrucomicrobiota bacterium | reverse complement strand
GAAGCAGCCGCCGCCTAGATCAGCGATTTCAGTTTTATTTGTGTTCATGGCGTTGGTCGTTTGTGCGGTCGCGGCCAGGTTCATTGCGCCGACAGCCAGCAAAAACCAAATCAATCGTTTCATGTATGTTAGATGTCAGACTGCGAACTTTATTTCAAATTCATTCGCGCCATCAATCTTCCAATCCCGGCTGGTCCAGATATTCTCCCGGCGGCAAATCAGGATTTTTTTCAATATGTTCCGGGCGCAGCGGTTCGGACATGACCTGTTCGCCGCCGAACCAGTGGCCCAGATCAATAAGTTTACAGCGATGCGAACAGAACGGCCCGTAAATTTTAGCGAACCAATCCCCTTTTTTCCTGCACGTCGGGCAAATGACTTTTGCGCCGCGGTGATTCATCGTTAATTGGCAATCAATATTTGGTTTGACGACAAAAGCGAAATATAGTCCAGCAATATGTGTTCGGTTTCGGACAATCGCGCAGCGTCGGCCTGCTGATCTTCATCCACAACGTTGCTGTCGGCATTCGCAGGTTTTACGGAAGTAGGTGTTGGATTGGTTGCCCCATCAACATCATTTACAGCGTTGGTTATATTTTCTTGAACTGGTGCAGGTAAGCCGGATTGGTCGGCGTTTTCAACCGTCAAATCATAGATTTTTTCGTCCGGTATTTTTCGTTTTTCGCGTTCCTGCGTGCGTACTTTTTCTTTCGTTTCGATTTCCTCATGTTGTTTCAACTCTTCACCTTCGTTAAGCGAAGCAGTTTTGTCAGCTTCCAATTTTTTGAATTCTTCAATGTCCTGCTGGATGTAGATAAAATCCTGATTCGTTGCGGTGCGCGCGTCTGAAAATGCGCGCAATTCCGCGAGGTATGGCTGTGTAAGATTGAGTTTGTCATACTCCGCGCTGGGAATGGTGTCCCACGGCAACGGATTATCCAGCGAGGCTTCACCAATGTCAGTCGCATAATTTAATTTATCGGGCAGCACAATATCCGACGCGACCCCTTTAAACTGTGTCGAAGCTCCGCTGACACGGTAAAATTTCCGAATGGTTATTTTAAGCGTGCCCGGATCGTTGGTCGCTGATTCGAGGAATGGTTGCAACGGGTCGAGATTTTGCACTGTGCCTTTGCCAAATGTTGAGGTGTCGCCGACGACGATTGCTCGTCCATAATCCTGCAATGCTGCCGTGACAATTTCCGAGGCTGAAGCGCTAAGTCGGTTGGCGAGTACGATAAGTGGACCATTGTAAAGAAGGGAAGGATCGTCATCATTGTCCGTAATTACACGGCCGTCCGGCGTGCGCACGAGCACAACGAGTCCTTCCTTGATGAACAAACCGGTGAATTTAACCGCTTCTTCGAGCGAACCTCCGGGGTTGCTCCGCAAGTCTAAAATGATTCCGGAAATTTTTTCCTGCTCAAGTTTTTTAATCAGTTTTGCTACATCATCGGATACGAAATTTGCCGATTGAGTCGAATTTCCCGACAAATCAACCGGCGCATAAAATGATGGCACATCAATGACACCCAAACGTGTTGTCCCGCCTTTGCCGTTCGGCAATTCAATGAGTTGCGCCTTGGCTTTCTGGTCGGCGAGTTTGATTTCATCGCGAATCAAACTGACGATCTGATGCGTATTTGGTGCGTCAGCCGGAACGATTGTCAGCCGCACTTG
>JBEKZT010000259.1:0-2352 GCA_049509595.1 Verrucomicrobiota bacterium | reverse complement strand
ATCATCTGGACAACTTTTGAAAGTTCCATGTCTACAACGTCCACCGGCGGTTGATTGCTTTGGGCGACGGCAACAATTTTATCATTTGTCTTAAGCCGGTTGCTTTTTGCTGCCGGACCACCGGAAACGAGCGAAGCAATGGTGCAATAACCATCATCGGAATGAAGTTCCGCACCGATGCCAAAAAGCGAAAGGCTCATATCAATGGAAAAATCCTGCGCGTGCTCGGTGCTGAAATAATCCGAATGCGGATCGTAAGCATGTGCAAGTGCTTCGAGATATGTCTGTAATATGTCGGAACTGTCGCGTTCTGTGAATGTGCGCAAGCCGCGCTCGTAGCGTCGTCGCAAGGTATCCACGATGTTTGTTGTGACGGATTTCGGAAGACTTAAAATAATACTGTCGTTTGTCGGCGAAATTTCGCGGCTGAGTTTTTCCTGCAAATACTCCCATTGCAAATGTTCCCGCCAAAGTCGTTTGGCTTCATCAAGGTCTTTCGGATAGGCCGCGTCATGACGGTCGATTAAAATTTGTTCGTGACCATTGAATTGAAATTTGTCGTGTTTCAGCAAATCATCAACGTAAACAACTCTTTCTTGCAAACGTTCCAGAAAACGCTGGTAAATTTCATAGGCCGGTATCAGATCGGCGCTGCCACCATCATTGATGGTCAGCATGTCGAGGTTCGTCCGGTAATGGGCAAATTCGGCGATGTCCGATTGCAAAAAGTGCAGCCGCTGTGGATCGAGTTCTTCAAAATAGCCGTCAAAGAACTTTTTCGATATTTCTTCATCCAGCGGCTGTTGCGAGTAGTGATATTCTTCGAGCAGACGTGCCGTGACGTAGGCGATGCGTCCATCGTTCGGGCCGGGAACCAGTAGTGCGGGCGAAGCAGAAGTCAATAACATTGTGTCCGGCGCAGACAGGGCATTGGCTGACGGTGCGCCGAGACACTCGAATTGTATTAGCACCGCCAGCGCGAAAATTTTGAACATAATTTGCAACCTAATTGTCATTAGCATCAATTCGACTCAATCTAACAGAATCTGTTCAGTATGAAAAACATTTTACACACCGCTAAACGCAAAGTTCAAAAATTGGATTGCAATTTTCGGCCTATTATAACAGCATTTTCTAAACAAATGAAAATTATTCCTTTAACATTATTTCTTTCCCTGTTGGTGCCAGCTTTTTCACAAGCTGCGGACACAAACGCATTGAGCGATGATAAATCCCGCATCAGTTACGCGATTGGTGTAACGGTCGGTTCCCGCTGGAAAGAACAGGGGATTGACGTGAATTACGATTCACTGGTGCTCGGTTTGAAGGATGGGCAAAACGGCAGGCCTGAGTTGATGACCGATCAGGAAATTCACGACACGCTGAATAAATTCCAGCAGCAACTAATGGCCGAGCAGCAAAAGAAACGTCAGGAAATGGCCGAAAAAAACAAGGCTGAAGGTGATGCGTTTTTGGCGAACAACAAAACCCAACCCGGCGTTGTCGTCCTGCCGGACGGCTTGCAATATAAAATCATTACTCCGGGCACCGGCCCGATCCCGTCGGCGGACGATACAGTTACGGTCAATTATCGCGGCACGACCATTGACGGCACGGAATTCGACAGTTCCGCCAAAGCCGGACATCCTGCTCAATTCCGTGTGGGAGGTGTCATTCACGGCTGGACCGAAGCGCTCACGAACATGCCGGTCGGCTCGAAATGGCAATTGTTCATTCCATCTGATCTGGCCTACGGTCAATTTGGCCGTCCGCCACGTATTGAGCCAAACGCAACGTTGATTTTCGATATTGAATTACTTTCACTCGAACATCCCAAGCCGCCGCAACCGCTTACCAGCGACATCATCAAAGTGCCTTCCAGCGAAGAAATGAAAAACGGCGCGAAGATCGAAGTCATCAAGCCTGATGACGCGGCAAAAGCGCAGCAATAACCGCAACCTCGCCACGGCATTTGAACATTCAAACGGTTGCAGTGTCCATTTTTTGTAATGAAACATACTGCATCGGTTGGTTTTTTTGCGGCGATTGTGGGTGCGCTGATCGTTCTGGCCGTTTTCCATTTTTCACCGGCACTCAAGGAAACCGGTCCCGCGCCGCAAGTAAATCTTAAGGTCGAGCCGGGTCCGTTGATTCGTGATTCCAAACTCGGCACCAGTTTCGCGCCGGTCGTTCAAAGAGTCGCGCCGAGCGTGGTTAATATTTATTCCACGACGTTTACGCGAGACGGTTCAACATCTGTTGATCCGCTTGTCCGCCAGTTTTTTGGCAATCAGTCTGACAATAATGACAATCCCCGGCGCTTGCATCGTGATGAAAGTCTTGGCTCGGGCG
>JBEKZT010000258.1:0-2530 GCA_049509595.1 Verrucomicrobiota bacterium | reverse complement strand
ATGGTGGCTTACGGATTGAGCCCGATGTTTTTGCTTCATCTCCTTGACATATTCCCAAGGATGAATCCATGGATTCCTTGGCTCATCGGCATCATGCTTTCCGCCGCGATTCTTTATCAAGGCGCACCACGCGTTATGCTGCCCGACCCGCCACATGCCTTTGGATTATATCTCGTGAGCGTGATCCTGTTGACGATGACGACCGGGTTGGCGCGGTTTATCACCGCATGGTATTTGCAGGGGAAAATCCTTCCGGTGCAAACTTTCATTTCAAACCTCGCCTCGCACTTACCGTTTTAAAATGAAGGCACCTATTGAAGAAATTCTCCTGAACACGCTCGCCGAACTGGACGTCAGTGTCAAAGCGATATCAACGGTCAACGCGAAACCGAATTTACTTTCACTTTTCGCGCGCATTGATGAACTGACAAAACAACTGCCGCGCGATACCGATCCGACATTGCTGCATTATTTGCACAAAAAAAGTTATGAGAAAGCGCGCCTTTATTTGCAAGACCATGATGCCGAAAACGCTGTCGGCAGTTGCCGACATGTTTGAAACTGAATTTACTTCGCGTCTCTGCGCCTTTGCTTGAAACTGTCCGCTGATGATCCTCGATGATACGATTGCCGCGATAGCCACACCGCTTGGTGAAGGCGGACTCGCCATTGTTCGCATGTCCGGTCCGCAGTCGCTCGTCGTCGCCGATAAAATTTTTCTGCCCGCGGGGAAAAACTCGCTGAAACCTTCCGCGGCACCGACGCATACGATTCATTTCGGAAAAATTGTTCGCAACGGAAAACAAGTGGACGAAGTACTGCTCGCCGTGCTGCGCGCGCCGCGAACGTTCACTCGCGAAGACACCGTCGAGATTTCCTGTCACGGCGGCATTTTGCCCGCGAAACTTGTATTAGACACAATTCTTGAAAATGGCACACGACTGGCCGAAGCCGGCGAGTTCACAAAGCGGGCATTTCTCAACGGCCGCATTGACCTTGCCCAAGCCGAAGCTGTCGCCGATTTGATTCACTCGCGCACAGAACTCGCCCTCGTTACGGCCAACGAACAACTCGCTGGAAAACTTTCGCAGCGCATCAATCAACTTCGCGACGATTTGATGCACACACTTGCACACGTTGAGGCTCACATTGATTTTCCCGACGAAGATATTGCGCCGGACACGAAAGAAAAATTATTAAAGCGATTGGAAGACGGCATAGCATTCATGGATGAACTTTTGCGCACGGCAAATGAAGGACAAATCTTACGGCGTGGCATCCGTGCAGCGATTGTCGGCCGGCCAAATGCGGGCAAATCCAGCCTGCTCAATCAATTACTCGGCCACGACCGAGCTATTGTCTCGCCGATTCCCGGCACAACGCGCGACACGATTGAGGAGACGGCGAATATTCGCGGCCTCCCCGTTGTGTTCATTGATACCGCCGGCTTGCGTGAGGGGCGCGACGAGATTGAAGTTGAAGGCATCCGCCGCAGCCGCGAAGCTTTGGAAAAGGCGGAATTGATTTTGCACGTTCTCGACTCAAGTGAACCGCTCACAGGCGCAGATGAAATTTATTTCACTGAATTCGCCGCAAAGAAATGCATTCTCGTCTGCAATAAAACCGATTTGCTGCAAAAATTAAATTTACCGGAGAAAAATTCCGCGCCGGTCGTCGACGTTTGTTGCTTAAGTAGAAATGGAATTGAAAAATTGAAGGATGCAATCAAGGAATTAGTTTGGGCGGGCGAAATTAAAGCGGAGATGTTGCAAGTGATGATCAACTCGCGGCATCAGGATGCGCTAAACCGCGCGCGCACGGCCGCGTTGCGCACGTTCGATGCGTTGCGCGACGACGTAACGCTGGAACTTGTCGCAATGGATTTGTACATTGCCGTCAATGCCGTCGGTGAAATCGTCGGCAAAACAACGACGGAAGATTTGCTCGATTCAATTTTCAGCCAGTTTTGTATTGGGAAATAACCGGCGCGCTCAAAGATAGAGCGCGCTTTGCAAATCGCGCGTGAGCACACTCATGAATGGATAACGCCGGTCGGGTTCGCGCGCGAGGCATTTGAGAATGACCTTCTCGAGCGCAGCTGGAACCTCGGAATTGTGCTCGCGCGGTGGAATCGGGCCGGACAGGTCGAGTTGCGCCGCAAGAATTTCCGCGGGTGTTACGCCGGGAAACGGTTTTTGATTTGTCACCAACTCATACGCGGCCACGCCATACGAAAAAATATCCACGCGCGGGTCAATTGGCAGTTGCTGTAATTGCTCCGGTGCCATGTAGCCGGGTGTGCCGGGATTTTTCGACATTTTTTTCGGCTTTTCTGGAATCGGTTGCGCAAGGTCAAAATCAATCAGCCGCACGCTGCCGTTGCGGGTCACCAGAACATTTTCCGGCTTGAAATCCAAGTGCATGAAGCCGCTTTCGTGGACGTGTTCGAGGCCGATGGCCATATCAATCAAAATTTGCGCCACATTTTCCGTCAATACCGGATCATGCCGAGCAAAAAGCTCCTTCAAAT
>JBEKZT010000257.1:0-2557 GCA_049509595.1 Verrucomicrobiota bacterium | reverse complement strand
ATGACCGAGATCGTGCGCAAGCGCAATTGTCTCGGCCAAATCAGAATTTACCTTTAACGCGCTCGCGATATTGCGCGAGATGGCGGCGACTTCAATCGTGTGGGTGAGCCGCGTGCGTAGGTGGTCGCCGGTGCCGTTGAGAAAAACCTGTGTCTTGTATTCGAGGCGACGGAATGCGCGCGAGTGAATGACGCGGTCACGGTCACGCTGATAGTGAGTGCGCCATTCGGGTGGCGGTTCTTTGTATTCGCGGCCACGTGTATCACCGCTAAATTGAGCATAAGGTGCGAGGATTTGCCGTTCGATTTGCTCCAGTTCCTGTCGCGTGCGGGGCATCTTGGAGAAATAAAACTTTAATTTGCCAACAATTCCAGAACGGAAATTCCACGCAGTTCAAAAAGTCGGCGGATGGTGTCTTCGATTAAATTGTTCGGACAGGACGCGCCAGCGGTGACGCCGACGGTGATTTTGCCTGAGGGTAGCCAGTCGCGCGTCTCGACTTCCTTATGTAAATGCTGGTCATAATGAACGATGAGTTTGTCAGACGCCATCTTGCCCGCGTTTTTTATGAAATAGGTCGGCAATTTCGCTTCACCCATCTCCGCGAGGTGTGAAGTGTTGGACGAATTGTAGCCGCCGATGACAATGAGCAAATTCATCGGCTCAACCAAAAGTTTCTGGAGCGCGTCCTGACGATCCTGCGTCGCACCGCAAATCGTGTCAAAGAAACGAAAGTGTTTTTCAATCTCGGCCTCGCCGTATTTTTGAATCATCGCGTTTTTGATGCGGCGCTGGACTTCCTCGGTTTCGCCGCGAAGCATGGTGGTTTGGTTCGCCACACCGACAGCTTGCAAATGCAAGTCGGGATCAAAACCGGCGGAATAAGCGCCTTTGAATTTTTCTAGGAATTCACTTTTGTCGCCGCCAATCAAAATGTAGTTACAGACGTAATCAGTTTCCGCGAGTGTGAAAACGACAAGGTAATGTCCGCTGCCATAGGCGCGGGCTTGCGAGGTAGTGGCTTTGGTTTCCTCGTGCTTGGCTTTGCCGTGAATAATGCTGGTGACGTTTTCTTTTGAATACTGACGCACGCGTTTCCAGACGCTCATCACGTCGCCGCAAGTGGTATCCACGAGAACGCAGCCTTTGGCCTCGAGTTTTTTCCGTGTGCCGACTTCCGTGCCGAATGCGGGAATGATGACGGCGTCGCCCGCCTGCAACTGCTCGATTTCGTCATCCGTCGGCTTGGGCGAAATAATTTGGATGCCCATGGCGCGAATCTGGTCGTTGACTTCGGGGTTATGAATAATTTCACCGAGCAAATAAATCGGCGTGTGCGGCGAAACGTCCGAAAAATATTTTCGCGCGGCGTAGGCGAGGTCAATCGCGCGTTCCACGCCGTAACAGAAGCCGAATTCCTTGGCGAGTTTCACAGTTAGGTCGCTGGCGGAAAGGATGCCGCCTTCAGCGCGAATACGTTCGACGAGTTCGCTCCGATAATGTGAGAGGACTTGCGCCTGCACCGCTTCCATGATGTCGGGGCGGCGTAGGTTGATTTTTTTTTGCGCTGTAGGGGCTTCTGTTGACATGACGGGAATAATTTAACATGACACGCGCGAGCGTCTAGCATTGAATCACAAACAAAAGTTGGATGAGATTGGAATTGCGTCTGCAAAAATTCATGGAATGATGTGCGCAAGTCGGAGCGTAGCTCAGCCCGGTAGAGCACTTGCTTTGGGAGCAAGACGCCGCAGGTTCAAATCCTGTCGCTCCGACCATTTTTCTTTCAGCCCCTTCAACCGGAAGTTTTCAACAAATTATTCACAGTGTTATTCATAATTCGCACCCCTTTTAAAAAAATGCTGGCGAAAATTTTATTACCTGAGCAAAAGAAAACAGAAAATGAGATTTGTAGTAAATTCCGATTCGGAGGAAATCATTACAATTCAATGGTTTTTCGGACGGTTTGTATTTCGTGTTTTTGATTGGCACTGGCATTGCTTAGCCAGCTTAGGTCAGTTACAGCCATGACAGATGACAGTAGAATACTATACACCGCTAGCAAAGCGTAGCGGGATTTAAATTATGAAAAAATATGAAGAAAATCGAAGCAATCATTAAACCGTTCAAACTTGAAGAAGTCAAAGACGCCCTCAGCGAACTCGGCATTGAAGGAATGACCGTGAGCGAGGTAAAAGGGTTTGGCCGCCAGAAAGGCCACACCGAAATCTATCGCGGCAGCGAATACACAGTGGATTTTCTGCCAAAAATAAAAATCGAACTTGTCGTGGCAGACGGTCAAACCGATGCGGCGGTAGGCGCTATTATCAAATCCGCCAAAACCGGCAAAATCGGCGATGGCAAGGTTTTTGTTTCTTCGGTTGAACAAGCCGTGCGCATTCGCACCGAAGAAAAAGGTGAGTCAGCCGTTTGAACAACGAAAACGAAGTGAACCAATTCAAAAATTAAAACCATGAAACGATATCTACTGACACTAGCTTTGATTGCAACCGCTGCGTTGAGCGCCTGTTCTACGCATGCCGATAGTGCTACGAAC
>JBEKZT010000256.1:0-2562 GCA_049509595.1 Verrucomicrobiota bacterium | reverse complement strand
GAACCGCTTTGGGTGCGTGCGCGGGTGCTTTGCTGGCGACGCAAATTGGACCGAGTGTGGTTGCCCTTTCGCTCGGCGTGTTTGGCATCGGTCTGTTGTCGGCAATTCTGCGGCTCGACCAGCGCGTTAACCATTTCGCCGCGATTGCGCTTCTCATCGTTTTAATGATAGGGCCTGCCAACGAAGCCTGGGTCAGGGCGCTTCACCGATTCGGAGAATTTTCAACGGGAATTATCGTGGGACTGATCATCAGTGCGTTGTGGCCTGAACAAAAGGCAGGTCAAGCCGAGTCCAACATCAAAAACACTCAACCAAACAACCAACAAAAACCATGAAAGCCAAACTTTGCGTCGCAACCGGCAATCCATGAAAGACGAGAAGGAAACATTCAAAATGAATATCTCTGTTTTAGGTATGGGAATCATCGGGAGCGCGTGGGCGAAAAACCTGATCGCCGACGGACACACGGAGCGGTGCTGGAACCGGACTCCACAGATTTTTCCTAACTTCACCCCATATATCCAGGAAGCAGTGAACGGTGCGGAGGTCATCTTCATCATCGTGTATGACCCGCCGGCGGTGCAGTCCGTCCTCAATCAGATTCAATCCAAGCTCGGTCCGGGACAACTGGTGATCCAGTCGAGCACGATCTCCGCAAAATGGACGCGGCTCTATGCCGAAGAAGTGCAGAAAACGGGCGCGTGGTTTCTGGAGGCACCGTTTACGGGTAGCAAAATCGCGGCGGAACAGCGCCAGACGATTTATTATTTGGGTGGCGACGCGGAAATAGTTAAAAAGGCGCGTCCCATTCTCAAACCCCTCTCGAGCATCATCCTGCACATCGGTCCGCTGGGTTCGGCCTCGACGCTAAAGCTCGCCATGAATCTCAACATTGCCGGAATTGCCCAGACCCTGTGCGAAAGTCTCATGTTATGCCGGAAGGCCGGGATTCCGGACGACATTTATTTCAAGGCCTTGTTGCCCAATGCTGCACGTTCCGGTGTCTCCGATCTTAAGGGACCAAAATTGCGCCAGCATGATTACAGCGCGCAGTTTTCCCTCAAGAACATGGCGAAAGATATCCGGCTTGCACTGGAAACCGCTACGGAACTCTCGCTGCCACTGGAACAAACCGGGCATCTCAAAAGCATCTACGATCAGGGAATGGCCGCCGGCTGGTTGAATGATGATTTCATCGGACTCATGCGGCTTCTGGAGAAAAAAACATGAACAACAAAAAAGTAGCAGACGTGCTCGTTGACACTCTGGTGGCGGCAGGCGTGAAGAACATCTATGGCTTGGCCGGAGATTCCCTCAACGGCATCACTGATTCCATCCGCACGCGAGACAACATCAAATGGATTCCCGTGCGGCATGAGGAAACCGCCGCGTTTGCGGCGGGAGCGGAAGCGCACCTGACCGGGCATCTCGCCGTTTGCGCCGGAAGTTGCGGGCCAGGAAATTTGCATTTGATCAACGGACTTTACGATTGCCATCGCAGCCGCGTTCCGGTCTTGGCAATTGCGGCGCATATTCCGAGCAATGAAATCGGCAGCAACTATTTTCAGGAGACGCGCCCGGAAAGCCTGTTCCGTGAGTGCAGCCACTATTGCGAGTTAATTTCGCAGGCGGAGCAGATGCCACGAGTTTTGGAGATCGCCATGCAAACGGCCATCGCGCGGCGCGGAGTCGCCGTCGTCGTGCTGCCCGGCAATGTTGGGTTTCGCGAAGCGGTCAATCTGACTACCCGGCTAAAATTTCCTGAACCGCAACCGACGGTTCGTCCATCAGATGAGGAAATCATTCGTCTGTCCAGTTTGTTGAACCAATCGAAGAAGGTGACAATCTTCGGCGGTGCCGGCTGCGCGGGCGCGCACAGCGAATTGATGAAAGTGGCGGGTCTGTTGAAAGCGCCGATTGTTCACGCGCTGCGGGGGAAGGAATTCATAGAATATGACAACCCGTATGACGTGGGCATGACCGGGCTGCTCGGATTCTCTTCCGGTTATCACGCAATGATGAACTGTGACACCTTGCTCATGCTGGGCACGGATTTTCCCTACCAACAATTTTATCCGGAGAAAGCCACGATTATTCAAGTGGACATTCGTGGCGAACAAATCGGACGCCGGACCAAGGTGGATTTGGGTTTAGTCGGAGACGTGAAGGCAACCCTGCAAGCGCTGCTTCCCGCTCTCAAGCAAAAGGCCGACAGTTCTCATCTGAACAAATCCGTCAAACATTATCAAACGGCGCGGAAGGGGCTGGATGATCTAGCCACCGGCGATCCGGGCATTAAACCAATTCATCCTCAATACGTCGCCCGTATGATCGACGAAGTGGCGGCAGAGGATGCAATTTTTTCCTGCGATGTCGGCACGCCGACCATTTGGGCCGCACGCTATCTTACGATGAATGGCAAACGGCGGCTGCTCGGCTCATTTTCACACGGCTCAATGGCCAACGCTTTGCCGCAGGCCATCGGCGCGCAAGTTTCCCATCCAAACCGGCAAGTCGTCACGCTGTCAGGCGACGGCGGTATTGCCATGCTCTTGGGCGATC
>JBEKZT010000255.1:0-2575 GCA_049509595.1 Verrucomicrobiota bacterium | reverse complement strand
GAAAAAATCAGCGCCCAGGTTTGTCCCGCCAGCGGCACCCGGTCGCGCCGCGCCCGCTCGCGTTTGAACACAACGGCATCGCGCATAATTTTCTCGATGTCCGCGCTCGTCAATTTTTCCAAGGCTAATAAATTTTTCATCTTTCAACTTGGGAATTTTTCGCCCAAAGGAAAGTTTATAACCAAAACAATTCGCGGCGTCACTCCTTTTTCTTTGCCGCGTCCGCCGCGCACCACAGAAACCACGCCGCCGTCGTGCGGTGCGGCTTCCATTTTTCGCCGAACGCGAGCAGTTCTTTTGGCTTCGGCATTTCGCGTTTTTTGTAGGCGACGCGAAAGCCGCTGCGGACGCCAAAGTCATCAGCGGGCAAAACGTCGAGGCGGCCCAGTTGAAAAATCAAAAGCATCTCAACCGTCCAGCGCCCGACGCCGCGCACTTCCGTCAGCCGCGCAACAATTTCGTCGTCGCTCAGCTTCACAATTTCCCGCGAAGTCGGAATCACGCCGGACAAGGTTTTTTCCGCGATGTCGCGGATGGATTTTATTTTGGCGAAGGAAAATCCGCAGGCGCGGATTTGTTCGTCCGAAACTTTCGCCAAATCTTCCGGTCGTGGAAATATTCTGCCGGGAAAAAGTTTTTTAAACCGCGTCAAAATCGTGTTCGCCGCCGTGCCGTTAAGCTGCTGGTGGGCAACTGCCATCACGAGCGATTGGAATGGCGGGCGACGCTTTTCGGGTTTGAGCGAACATTTTCCGTGTTCACGGATGAGTTTCCGCAAAACCGGATCACGTTTTGACAGATGTTTGTGCGCGGCACGTGTCATGCGAGGGATTTAATGACTTCTTCGATTTTGGAAATGCCTTCGCCCGCTTCCTGCGGTTTCAAATTCAGTGGCGGCAGCAAACGGATGACTTGCGTTCCGGCGGGAATGACCAAAACGCCCGCCGCGTGCAAGCGGTTTGTGAATTGAATCGCGGCTGATTTGTCGCTGGAAGCGAACGCGGGAATTTTTTCCGCCAGTTCCAAACCAAGCATCAGGCCAAGCCCACGCGCACTTTTGACGACCGACGGGTAATTTTTTGCAAGCCGTTCTAATTCGCTTTTCATCCATTCGCCGAGTTTGCGCGCGTTAGAGTCGAGCTGTTCCCGTTCGATGACTTCAAGAATTTTCAACGCGACGGCGCAGGCGAGCGGCGTGCCGCCGAACGTCGTGGCGTGCGTGCCCGGTCCGAGCAAATCGGCGAATGGCGCACGCACCCAGAAAGCGCCAATGGGAAATCCGCCGCCGAGCGACTTGGCCATTGAAAGGCCGTCGGGCAGAAATTTTTCGCCGCCCGGAACATTTTCCAAAATCCGCTGGAAGCTTTGGAATTTTCCCGTGCGGAAATGGCCGCACTGAACGCCGTCCATCAATAACAGCAATTTTTTCTCGTCGCACAACGCACGCAGGCCAAGCAGATATTCGGACGCGGCGGGCGTTACGCCGCCTTCGCCTTGCACACCTTCAATCATGATGGCCACGGTCGCAGGTGAAATAGCATTGCGCGCCGCTTCGAGGTCGTTGAATGGAATGTGCCGGAAGCCGGGTGTCATCGGCTCGAAACCTTTTTTGACTTTGTCCTGACCGGTGGCGGCAATCGCAGCCATTGTGCGCCCGTGAAATGAATTTGTCGCGGTGAGCACTTCAAACCGGCCTTCGTCATGGCCGAATTTGCGCGCGAGTTTGAACAAGCCTTCATTCGCTTCCGCGCCGCTGTTGGCGAAAAAAACTTTTCCCGCACCAACGCGTTTGGCGAGTTCGGCGGCGAGCCGTCCCTGCGGCTCGGTAAAATAAAGATTCGAAACGTGAATCAATTTTTTCGACTGCTCGACGAGCGCGTCGGTGATGGCCGGATGCGCGTGACCGAGACAGCAGACCGCGATGCCCGCGCCGAGGTCGAGATATTTTTTGCCCACGACATCAAAAAGATAGCTACCTGCTCCATGGGTAAATGCGAGATCGAAACGACCGTAACTCGGCACGACATTTTTGCTGAATAGCTCACGCACGGATTCAAACTCGTTCCGCACAATTGGCGGCGGTGATGGAAAAATTTCTTTCATCGGGCTGAATTAAACCGCAGAGACGCCAAGACGCAGAGGAAAAAATTCATAAAACAATTTCCGTCCCGATTCCCTCGTCCGTGAAAATTTCAAGCAGCACGGAATGTTGCACGCGGCCATCCACGAACGAAACCTTTTCTACGCCGGATTTCACCGCCGCCACCGCGCTCTCAACTTTCGGAATCATGCCTTGGTCAATAACCCCACCTTTCTTGAGTACATCCACCTCGGCGACTTTTAGATGCGGAATGACCGAGTCGGGATTTTTCGGATTTCGCAAAAGTCCCGGCACATCACTCATGAAAACAAGCCGTTTCGCTTTGAGCGCAATGGCAGCCTGTGCGGCAGCAATATCCGCGTTGCAATTATAAATTTTCCCGTCCTCTCCCAACGCCGTCGGACTGATGACCGGCGTGATGCCCCGCCGGATACATTCGCGCAACGGGTCAATATTCACTGCCGTCACTTCGCC
>JBEKZT010000254.1:0-2588 GCA_049509595.1 Verrucomicrobiota bacterium | reverse complement strand
CGTGGTGTCCTCTCCATGGCGCGCTCGAACCATCCGGATTCCGCCGGCAGCCAGTTTTTCATCTGCCACGGCGACCCGCGCTTTCTCGACCGCCAATACACCGCGTTCGGCAAATTGATCAAAGGCGACGATGTGCTGGAAAAAATCGCCACCGCACCCACGCATCCCGGTGACCGTCCCGTCAAGCGCATGGGTGTCATCAGCGTCAAGATCGTCCCGCGCGATTCGGTGAAATAGTTTTCAACCACGGATGGACACGGATAAACACGGATGAAAAACAAACCCTCTTTAAATCCGTGTTTATCCGTGTCCATCCGTGGTTAAATTTTTTAGAATGGAAATTTCCGAACTGGCTAAAATTCTCGTCGCCCTCGGCTGTCCCGCCGAAAAATCTTCGGAAATGGCCGCGCAACTCGACAGGCGCGCGAAACAATTGGCTGCTGAAAAAAACCGCAGTTACGACGAGGCGTTGAAGCATTTGTTGAATTTGATGCAACAAGGGTGGTCCGCTCAAAGCAAGAGTTCTTAAGTTGAAAACTTTTTCCTCTGCGTCTCCGCGTCTCTGCGTTAAAATTTCCGCGTGATTAAACCGTGGAAAAAAGTCCGTTCCAAACTCATCGGCGACTTCCGCATCTTCAAGCTGCGCTCCGACGTTAAAATTTCCCCGCGCACCGGCAAGGAACACGACTTCTTCGTCCTCGACAGCGTCAACTGGGTCAACGTCATCGCCGTCACGCCCGACCGGCAGCTCGTGATGGTCGAGCAATATCGGCACGGCTCGAACACCGTCGAGCTGGAGATTCCCGGCGGCATGATGGACGCGGGCGAGACCGACCCGGTGGCGACCGCCGTGCGCGAATTGCGCGAGGAGACCGGCTACGCCGGCGAGAACGCGCGCCTGCTCGGAAAAATTCATTCCAATCCCGCCATCTTGAGCAACGTCACCTACACCGTGCTGATCGAAAACTGCCGCCTGCAACACGGCGTGGAATTCGACAGCGGCGAAGATTTGATCACGCGCCTCGCGCCCGTCGCGGAAATCCCGCAGCTCGTCGCCGACGAAAAAATCGGCCACTCCCTCGTCGTCGTCGCGCTGTATCATTTCGATCTGTGGCAGCGGGGAATTAAAAATATCGGCAAATAAATTAAAAGTTATGCAATCAAACATTGGTTAAGAAGAAGTTATCTATTACGGAAGTATATAGTCCCGGTGCTTAAACGGGATTATGTCTTTCACATACCCAACTTTGAACGCTGTTTTTGGCGGATATTTTCATTGGATTTTTTAGGCGCGGCGGGCAGCCGCAATCAGTTTCATCCGCAGCCATTCCGTCTTGGTCTCGCCGGATGATTTTATAGCCGCTTCGATCTCCGCATATTCCGGCGGTGACAGCCGCGTGGAAATGAATCTCCCGCGCTTTTCCTTTTTGGGAAGCATCGGTCTGCCGACTTTTGGCGTTTCACTCATAAAATTTCGGTGTCGTTATTTGAATTTTTACGCCCCTTAAGAAAACCTAAAATGCCAGAAACGAGACAAACTACGCCAGAACAGGTAGCAAATATCGCACAAAAGCCCATTATCCCAAACATCCAGCCTAAAGTTTGTGTCCCTTGGGTTTTTGACCGTTGAATGTGCATGACTATTAGGGCTAATATGAATACGGCGATGGAAAAGAACGAAGCTGAATATCCTGCCGCCAGAACGCTTTGAAAATTGGCAAATTGTAACCGTAGATTCTTCCACCAATGACACGCCTCAAACATTCCTTAAACTTCATCGGGAATTGCAATATGCGTGCGTATTGTTCTGAAAATGTTTGGATTACCCCCAGACAATGTTGCGCATTCGCAGCACCATATTTTGTTGTCCGCTGGCTGGCAATTTCAGCATCAATTTCTGCGTCAGTTGGCGGCCTATTGAAATGACTCTCCAATATGGATTTTACATACCAGCGATAAAATGCCCGATAGAATTTTTGGCTTTTGCCCGGTAATTGCAATTCGATTAGCTCCTCAAATGTTTTGTCGGCGGAAACGGGCATTTGAATTTTAGCTTTAATGCCGTTAGAAAAGTGGTAAAGTGGGGGCAAGTAAAGCGATAATTTATGCCCAAAGCCATTGATTTGAGATTGAAGGGAATCAGCTTTGAAGCTGCCGCCAAGCGCATCCTCGCCGCACCGCCGAAAACCACTCCCAAAAAGCCCTCAAAATCCTCACCTCGTAAAAAGTGAGTTTCACCCGCTTGTTTATTGGTGTTTTTAACTATTTGCGTCCGTGAAGTCACTAGGCACGTTGCTTAAATGTAACCAGAACTGGTGACTCGCCAATTTTAAGGACTAAGCCATATTTGGTTTACTAAAAAATCCAGTGCAATTAGCCATGTCAGTGGCGTTGTCTCTGACTGATTGATGAACAAAAAAAATTAGATATTCAGCACGCATTTAAGTCCCAAGCAATCGCGCAGTCCTGTTTTCCAACTTAAAATCCCAACCTTAAACTTTATGGTAAAAACTCTTTTGAAGCTCTCCTTGTTTTGTTTGGCACTGGCCATCATGTCCACAGTTGCGCTGGCGCAACCAATCAATCAA
>JBEKZT010000253.1:0-2622 GCA_049509595.1 Verrucomicrobiota bacterium | reverse complement strand
TCTGGACACGGACGCGGGCGCGCGTTACATCGGCGAATTTTCGCTCGGCTTCAATCCGTATATTTTAAGCCCGATGTGTGATATTTTATTTGATGAAAAAATCGCCGGCTCGCTGCACTTCACGCCAGGTCAGGCTTATGAAGATTGCGGCAATGGAAACAAAAGTGCGATTCATTGGGACATGGTTTTGATTCAGCGCAAGGAATGGGGCGGTGGCGAGGTGTGGTTTGATGGCGAACTCATCCGCAAGGACGGAATCTTTTTGCCAAAGGATTTGAAGCCGCTGAATCCCGCGAACTTGAAATAATTTTACGCCGTTTCCTTGAGAATCGCCAGAAACTGTTTCATCGCTGGCGAAAGAACTTTGTTCTTTTTGTAAAGCGCGGCGAGCGGGCGGAAGAAATCGCCGTCTTCAATTGTCACGGCGGTGAGGGTTTGTTTGGCGACTTCCTGCGCGACGGTGCCTTCCGGCACAATTGAAATGCCCGCGTCAATTTCCACCGCGCGTTTCACCGTTTCGATATTGTCGAATTCCATGACGTGTTTCACTTCCACGCCGTGTTCCTTTAAAATTTTATCCAGCGCCTTGCGTGTCGGCGTGTCCGGTTCAAAGCCGATGAATTTTTGTCCGGCGAGCATTTTGAGCTTCACATTTTTTTGTTTGGCGAACGGATGCTGCGGATGGCAGATGAGCGCGAGCGGCTCCTTGCGCAGTGCAATCAATTCCAGTTTGGCGTCTTTGACCGGATAAGCGACGAGGCCCAAGTCCACGACGTTGCTCAGCACATCGTCGTAAACTTGATTGGCGCGGCGGTATTCGACGTGAATATTCACCGTCGGATAACTCTTCATGAATTTTTTGATATACGGCGGCAGATCATGCAGCCCGATGCTGTAAATCGTCGCGACGCGAATCGTGCCGGAAATGATGTCCTTCAATTCCTGCAACTTGCTGTGCAGCGATTCGTGGGTTTGGATGATTTGCTTGCTGTAATCATAAAGCACCTGTCCTTCGCGGGTGAGCCGGAACTTTTTTTTGCTCCGCTCGATGAGCAGCGATTTAAACGTGCGTTCCAGCGCGCTGATTTGCTGGCTGACGGCGGATTGGGTAACGCCATTGATTTGTGCGGCTTTGGTGAAACTCTCTGTTTCGGCCAGATCACAAAAAACTTTGAGACTTTCGATCTGCATAAAAGTTAAGTAAAACAGAAAACGCCAAGCTCAGTCAATAGAGCCTAACGCCTCTTTGACCTTTATTAGTAAACCTTCACTTGTAAAGGGTTTTTGCAAATGCATTTCCGTTTGCTGTTCCTCCGGCAATACACAACCGCTCGTGCAAAAAATTGGCGTGTCTGGCGAAATTTGTTTGATGTGCTCGACCAGTTCGCGTCCGCTGATGCCCGGCATGACCAAATCGGTGATCACCAAATCAATTTTCGCATCCTCTTTGGAAAATATTTTGATCGCCTCCTGTCCGTTGTTCGCCGTCAAGACACGATAACCATAATCCGTCAAAATCGTCTCGGCCATCGTCAGCAAAAGATTTTCGTCGTCCACGACCAGAATTGTTTCCGTGCCGCGCAAATTTTCATTCACGCCCGTGCTCTCGTGAACAAATCTTTTTTCCGCCGGCAAATAAATGCGCACCGATGTGCCCGCACCTAGCTGGCTCGATACCGCCACGCCGCCGCTATGGTTCGTAACGATTCCATAAACCAGCGCCAGCCCAAGACCACGATGATTCCCTTTTTTAGTTGTAAAAAACGGCTCAAAAATCCGCGGCATTATGTCCGTCGGGATTCCGCTGCCATTGTCGTTGACTTCGACGCACACATACGTGCCCGGAGCCAGTCGCACGTTGCGGTCCTGCGATACTTCGGCCAGTTCCACGTTGCGCGATTGCACACCAATTTGTGCGCTGCCATTAACAGCTTCAACCGCGTTCTCCAAAATTTTCGTCAACGCCTGTTGCACACTGGCCTCGTTAAATCGTGAAACGAATAATTCGCGTTCCAATCGCATTTTCCACGCCGTTTCCTTGGCATTTTTATTGCGAAAAAATTCGACGCAGCGATTCACGACCGTATTCAAATTGCCCGCTGGCACAGTTCGCGATACTTTTTCCTGCTGGCTGAAAACAGCCAGATCATTCGTAATTTCCGCCGCTTTGGCCGCCGCTTTTTCCACTTCCATGAGCGAACGTCGCCACGGATGTTCCGGTTCGGTCTTGATTAACAGCAGCGACGTGTGGCCGAGAATGCTCGTCAACACGTTGTTGAAATCCAGCGCCACCGTCCGTGCCAGTTGCAATGCGCAATCCAATTTTTGTTTCTGCGCGAGATTTGCGTCGGTAGTTTGTTTTTTTGGCTCTTTCCTTTTTTGTTCTGACGACATTTCTGGAAATAATTGAAAAACAAAATATTTTTCCTCTCCGCTTGCGAACGGACAGACCGCAACGGAAAAAGTGCGGCTTGAATCATCCTGAGTGCAAAATTTCAATGGCGTCGCGGGTGCGGCCGAACGCTCTAATTCAGCCAAAAATTTTTCGGCGGGCAGGTTGTTTTCCGCCGACCAAACTGACGAAAGTAAAATGGTTTCCTTTTCCAGCGCCGCGCCAAAAAA
>JBEKZT010000252.1:0-2662 GCA_049509595.1 Verrucomicrobiota bacterium | reverse complement strand
GTGCGTTTTGGTCCGCTCAATCTAAGTTCCAACCTTTTCCTCTCGCCGCTGGCGGGTTACACCAACCTGCCCTTCCGCCTCGTCGTGCGCGAAGTCGGTGGCGTCGGTCTTTGCACCACGGACCTGGTAAATGCCCGCTCGCTTCTGGAAAAACGCGAAAAGGCGTTCAAGCTCATTGAAACGCGCCCGGAAGACTCGCCGCTCGCCGTGCAACTGTTCGGCAGCGTCACCGGGGAAATGCGCGACGCGGCCCAATTCGTGGAATCGCGCGGCGCGCACTCCATCGACATCAACATGGGCTGCCCCGTCAAAAAAGTCGTCAAGATCGGCGGCGGCTCGGCCATGATGACCGAACTCGACAAGACCTCCGCCCTCGTCAAAACCATGGTCGAAGCCGTGAAAATCCCCGTCACCGCCAAGATGCGCCTCGGTTGGGATGACGACAACCTGACCGCGCCCGACCTCGCCCGCGCGCTGGAGGACGCCGGTGTCGCCGCGATTTTTGTCCATGGACGCACCCGCGAGCAGGGTTTCGGCGGCACGGTCAACCTCGCCGGCATCCGCAAAGTGGTCGAGGCGGTAAAAACCATCCCCGTCATCGGCAACGGCGACATCGTGACCCCGCAGGCCGCGAAAATGATGTTTGATGAAACCGGCTGCGCCGGCGTGAGCATCGGGCGCGGCGCGTTTTATGACCCGTGGATTTTCAAACGCACGCTGCAATATCTAAAATCATTCGACACTCCCCTCACCCGGTCTTTGACCACCCTCTCCCTCGGGGAGAGGGACGGGGTGAGGGGCGAACTTCCGCCCGAACCCGATTTCTCCGAGCGCGTGCGCATTATGTGCCGTCATCTCGATTTGATGATTGAAGTTTTTGGCGAGGAACTCGGCTGCCGGATGTTCCGCAAAGTCGCGCCGTGGTATGCCAGGCGCTTCGGCCCCTGCCACGAATTCAACAAACGCGTCGTGCAGATTTCCACGCGCGCGGAATTCCATGACGTGCTGACTCATTACATCCGCTGGCGCCGGCAATTTCTCGACGAGCACGGCGAATTGCTTCCGCGATTTCAACAGCCGCCGATGGTTGCGTCCTTCATGCGCGACCAGTCGCGCCGTAGCGCAGCGAAGGCGGACGAACCGGCCTCGACTCAACGCGAACAAATTCCTGTGCCGAAAGGGCCGGTGGAAGTTTGGTGAAAATTTGTGCTGTGCTCTATTCTTTAACAATCACTGTGACTTTGTATCCACTTACAATGCAATATGATTTCAAGAATGCCACAGCATAACCTGGTTTTGCACTTTTTATGGTAATGACAAGTTCTCTATTTGCAATTTCCTCGATTGAAATAATTTCGAACCCTTTTCTTCTACCTTGATCAGCAATCACTTTTGCAAGATCACTATTTGCAATGCTACGAGGAAACTCAAAAAGTTCTGACACCGTTTTCCCCTCGTCCATCTTTCGGATTAAACCTTCAATTTGAAGTGCCAGAAGTTCTAATTTGTCATCCTTACTTTCACTTCCTTGTGGCAACATAGCGCGCGTTGACAATCCAAAGTATTTCCAAAGAGTATTTTTGCCTCCGCTTCGCTCAACGCTCTTTTTTATGTGCGTAGCTAGGTCATCAATTTGTTTTTGCAGTGTCCAAGGTTGCAGCGCGCTTTCGTATGTGTGGTGATTGATGATGGTTGTATCAAAAGGAATCTTTTGCGTTACCTCATCCTTTACAATGCAGACGGGTTTATCTAGCGCCGTTCTGATGCCAAGTTCGTAAAAGACATTTGGATTCAAACAAGACGCATCACACAGCACCAAGTCGGCTTTCTCCAGATTCTTAATAATTTCCGCGTGAATCACATCTGAACCTTCAGCGATTGGACGAATCGGATTGAATTTGTTTTTCTCCAACGCGGGAATAAACAAATGTTCAAGAACGTGATGGAAATGGAGTTTGTCGCCTGAATAAAGTGGCACCAACGATTCAGGCGTCGTGATAGGCATGATGATAAAACAGTCAGGCATATTTATTCTGATTAAATAGAAATTGCCGCAAACAGCGAGAAATAAATTGAACCTTGAAATTATTTCCCGATGCAAAACTGGCTGAAGATCGAGTCGAGCAAATCTTCCGTCGCCGTCTTGCCGACGATTTCGCCGACGGCGTTGACGGCGATGCGCAAATCCAGCGCCACCAGTTCGAGCGTCGCGTCCGCGCGCAACGCGTCGAGCGTCCGCACCGTGGCCGCGCGCGCGCGACCGAGCGCCTCCTGATGCCGCGAGTTGATCATCACCTGCAACATCCCGGCCTCGATTTTGCCCGCCCAGACCAGATTCTTGATCGCGTCCTTCAATGCTTCAATCCCCTGCCCGCTCAGGCAGCAAACATCCACGGCCGGCGCGGAAATTGTTTCCGGTAAAGTTAATTTCCCCGGCAAATCGGTTTTGTTGCGGACGAGAATCCGTTTCTTCGCGGCGAATTCAGCAAGATAATTTTCATCCGCGCTCGTGAGCGGCTCGCTCGCGTCGAGAACGTGCAAAATCAATTCCGCCTTCGCCAGACTTTCGCGGCTGCGGCGGATGCCTTCGACTTCAATCTCGTCGCGCGCCTCGCGCAGTCCGGCGGTGTCAATGAACACGACCGGCAGCCCGCGAATGTTC
>JBEKZT010000251.1:0-2680 GCA_049509595.1 Verrucomicrobiota bacterium | reverse complement strand
CACGGACGGCTTTACAATTTCTTCGAGCGTTTTTTTGACAGACTGCGCGGCAGCTACGACCGCACGTTACAAGTAGCCATACGCCACCGGCTCACGACACTTTGGATTTCGTTCGCGATTTTTATCGCGACAATGATTTTGTTTTACGTGATTCCCAAGGGATTTTTTCCGGACGAAGACACCGGCCAGATTTCGGCGATTACCGAAGCCTCGCAGGACATTTCCTTTGACGCCATGGAACAGCATCAAATAGCTGCGGCGAAAATCGTCGCCGCCGATCCAAATGTTGATGGCTTCATGTCCGCGATTGGCGCCAGCGGCTCATCCGCCACTTTGAACGATGGCCGCCTCTTCATGCGATTGAAAGACCTCTCCAAACGCAAATTAAGCGCCAACCAAATCATTCAGGAACTTCGTGTCAAACTCGCGCAAATTCCCGGCATCAATGTCTATATGCAAAATCCGCCGCTCATTCGCATCGGCGGCAATTCGACCAAATCGCTCTATCAATACAGCTTGCAAGACACGGACGTGAATGAACTTTTTCATTGGGCACCGATTTTGATGCAAAAATTGTCGCAGCAACAGGGCTTTCAGGACGTGACGAGCGATTTGCAAATCGCCAGTCCGCAGGTCAACGTGGAAATTGATCGCGACAAAGCTGCCGCACTCGGCGTCACCGCGGAGGAGGTTGAAAACGGTCTTTACGACGCTTTTGGCGAACGCCAATCATCCACGATTTATACCGACATCGCCGAATACTGGGTCGTCTTTGAAGTTCTGCCGCAATTTCAACTTGATCCCGACGCGCTCGCGCGGCTTTACATCACCAGTTCGTTCACCGACACCAACGGCATGGCTAAATTAATTCCGCTCAGCGCCATCGCCAAGCTCACACGCAACACCGGCCCGACGAGTATTTCGCACGTCGGCCAGTTGCCGTCCGTCACCCTTTCGTTCAACCTCGCACCCGGCGTTTCACTCGGCACCGCTGTTGCCCAAGTCGAAAAAATTGAAGGTGCTTTGCATTTGCCCGCCACCATCACCGGCAGCTTTCAAGGCTCGGCGGCGGTGTTTCAGTCATCCGAAAAAGGACTGGGCTTGTTGCTTGGCGCGGCCATTTTGGTCATTTACATCATCCTCGGAGTTCTTTACGAAAGCTTCATCCATCCGCTGACGATTTTGTCCGGCCTGCCGTCCGCCGGTTTCGGCGCGTTGCTGACGTTGATGATTTTTCATCTCGACCTGAATATCTACGGCTTCGTCGGCCTCATCATGCTCGTTGGTATTGTGAAGAAAAATGCCATCATGATGATTGACTTCGCCATCAACGCGCAACGCGAGCATGGCAAAAGCGCCGCCGACGCAATTCACGAAGGCTGTCTCTTGCGCTTCCGACCCATCATGATGACCACGATGTCCGCGCTCATGGCCACGCTGCCCATCGCGCTCGGAATCGGCGCGGGCGGAGAATCGCGCAAAGCGCTCGGCGTCACCGTCGTCGGCGGCTTGGTTGTTTCACAATGCCTGACGCTTTACATCACGCCGGTGATTTATCTCTACCTGGAATCCTTCCAGCAATGGTTCAACGACAGACGTGCAAGCAGACATCAGTCTCAAACGAGAACGAATCCGGCATCGGCCTGATTTTCAAATTGAATGGAAACGGAAAGCGTTGCTTTTCGTGGCGCAGAGTGATAAGCCGTTTGAAAAAAGGTGAGCCTGCGGACTCGCAATCTGCGATTGTAAGGAAAGCCAAGTTTGCCAATTAACTTACGCACCCAAACTGATTTGAAAATTGCACGCATTTTGAAAATATCAAATGAGTGACGACAATTTATTTCCAACTGGACAAGATTCGTGCGACGACGATTGCGCCGACACCGAGGCCACTGACAAAGCCAGCAATAAGAGCGTAGATAATCTCCCACCTCCGAATGGAAATAATGTGATTGAGTCTGGCTTTTTTCATTTTGCCAGAAATCTTATTTTCGCTGGTGTTGTTGCCACTGGAATTTGGCTTGTTGGAGCACAACTTCATGACGAGGGTTATGTTAAAGCTGGTAATGTGGTTAATTTCATGGCCTGCATAGTGTTTTTTACAGTTCTTCCTATTGAAGCGATAAAACATTGGCCTAGACCGATGATTGTCTGGCCATTATTTGCAGTGTTTTTATTTGGCTTGGCCTTTATTTTTTTCGGTCTAAAGCCAGAACCGAAGTCATATCCGAATTTCATGTTTTTTCTCCATACGGAAGGTGCACCCGATGATGAGTTATGGCTCACTAATTCTTTTGTGGCTAACCATAATTTTTCTGGGAGTTTTCCTCTTTGGGGATTTTTAATTATCCCAAGATCGTCAGGCCAATCAGTCACGCTGAATTTTGCTCTTAAAAATGATTCATCGGATGCAGACGATGTGAACGTGATGATAGATTTGCCAACAGATTGGCAACCGTCGCTAGATTCGCAATGGCGAGAGAGTGCCGGTGATGCTCCATCAACGAATAATCCATTATTCAGACAATGGATGTATCCAAGTCCAACAGAGTCTCTTTCCTTGCTTTCAGGCAATAGTGTTGAATTGCCGCAAATTTCGTTGAACAAAACAGATAATTCAACAAGAGTAGATTTAGTTGCTATTATGGTCAGGGCAAAAGGTGCGCCAACAACTTCGGTT
>JBEKZT010000250.1:0-2682 GCA_049509595.1 Verrucomicrobiota bacterium | reverse complement strand
CTCCATTTTTTGCGCCTCGATAAACTGCGCTTCCAGTTGTTTGCGTTTGGCGCGTTCCCGATTTTCGTTCAACGCGCGTTTCACCACCGGGCCAAGCCGGTTAAGCTTCTCTTTGAGAACATAATCGGTCGCGCCGGCTTTCATGCTTTCCACGGCGCGTTCCTCGCCGATGGTTCCCGAAACGACGATGAACGGAATGTCCAGCTTGCTTTCCTGAAGCAGCCCAAGCGCGCGCATCGTGGAAAACTGTGGCAGGGAAAAATCGGATAAAATCACGTTAATTTCCAAATTAAGGTTGGCGCGATAGTCAACTTCGGTTTCGACGCGCTTCCATTTGAAATCGAAACCGTTTTTTCGCAATTCGGCGATTACCAGCGCGGCGTCATCCGCCGAATCTTCGACGAGCAGAATGTTAAGCGGGGTTGTCATCTTTTGTGAGTGTCAAAGTTTCGGTGGTTGATTCAGTAGCAGCCAATACATTCCAAGGTTTTTCACGGTTGCGGCAAAGCTTTCGAAATCCACCGGCTTGACGATATAGCTGTTGCCACCCAAGCCGTAACTTTCGATCACGTCTTTTTGTTCCTTTGACGAAGTGAGCACGACCACTGGAATCATTTTTGTGCGCGGATCGTCCTTGATGCGTTTGAGCACTTCCATCCCGTCAATCTTCGGCAGTTTCAAATCCAGCAGGATCAGCTTCGGGATGTTTTCAATCTTGCGTGTGGCGTGCGCACCCTCGCAAAAGATAAATTCCAGCGCTTCCGTGCCGTCACGGGCGATTTGAATGTGATTGGCCATGTTCGCCTTCCGCAACGCGCGCAAGGTCATGTCCAGGTCGTCCTGGCTGTCCTCGACCAGCAGGATTTCGGTTTGATTTGGTTGGTTCATAATTTTGTTTCTCCAATGGTGAAATAAAAAGTCGCGCCACGATTGACCTTTGCATTTGCCCAGACGCGTCCGCCGTGGCGGTGGACGATGCGCTGCACAATCGCCAGCCCGACGCCTGTGCCTTCAAATTCGTCGGCGCGATGCAACCTTTGAAAAACCCCGAACAATTTGTTCGCATACTGCATGTCAAAACCCGCGCCGTTGTCGCGGACGAAAAAAACATTCTCGTTATTTTCCCGTGCGCAGCCGATTTCGACGATCGCGGATTCACGCCCGCGCGAGTATTTGATCGCGTTGGAAATCAGGTTGACCCAGATTTGTTTGAGCAGCGCCGGATCGCCATGGCACACGGGAAGTTCTCCAATCTTAATTTCAATCTGGCGGCCATCGCGCTGCGCTTTCAATTCGTCTAAAACATTCTGCACGAGCCTGACTGTATTGACGCTTTGCCGGTTCACAGCTTGACGGCTCAAGCGCGAGAACGCGAGCAGGTCGTCAATCAACACTCCCATCCGCAGCGCGCCCGCGCGGATGCGTTCCAGATAACCGCGCGCTTCTTCGGGCAATTGCGGGGCGAAATCTTCCAGAACGATCCCGGCGAACCCGTTTACGGCGCGGAGCGGCGCACGCAGATCGTGCGAGACGGAATAGCTGAACGCCTCCAACTCCTCGTTGGCGGATTTCAATTGCGCCGTGCGCTCGGTGACGCGTTGCTCCAGTTCGTCGTTGAGCCGGTGGATTTTTCCCTCCGACGCCTTGCGCTCCGTGATGTCCAGCACGAAACACACGCCTTCCTCGGGGCTGTCCTCGAAAGTTGCAGCACCGATGAGAATCGGCACGCGTGAGCCGTCCTTGCGGATGAATTCTTTTTCAAACGGCGTGCAGACTCCGGTCGCCGCGAGTTCCTCAAGCGAGTGCCGGTCGAGGTCGGCGTATTCCGGCGGCGTCATCGCCGCCCAGCCGATGCGCCCGGCTTCCAAATCCTCGCGGTTGTAGCCGACGATTCGCAGGAACGCATTGTTTGCTCCGGTGATCTCGCCCTTGGAATTCCAAAACATCACGCCCTGCACATTGGAATCCACGAGCCGCCGGAAACGTCCCTCGGCGCGCTTGCGTTCCGTGATGTCCATCACGGCGCCGTGAAAACTCAAAGCCTTGCCCGCGCCGTCGCAATCCACGCGCCCGCGCGCCTGCAGCCAGAATAGTTCTCCGTTTTTTTGCCGGACGCGATACTCGATGTCATAATGGCCGCAGGACTTCATCGCACGGTTGAGGCCATCGGTGACACCGGCGCGGTCTTTCTCAAAAACGACCTGAAGATAGGATTCGGCTGGCAGTCCTTTTGCCGCCGCGTCCGTTTCGATTGAGAACATTCGGGCGGTGAATTCGTCGGCGGTCAATCTGTCGCTGACGATGTCCCAGTTCCACGTCCCGATGGAACCTGCCGCGAGCGTCGAATTGAGCCGCGCCCGGGTCTCGCGCAGCGACTTCTCAACCTGCTTGCGGTCGCTGATATTGCGCACGACTTTCGACACGCCGGTGACGTTGCCGTTTGCATCCTTGATCGGCGAGGCCGTGATCGCGGCATCAAACTGGCGTCCATCCCGGGTTTTTCGCAGCGTCTCAAAATGCTCCACGCTTTCGCCGCGCTTGATCTTTCCCAGAATGAGATTCTCCTCGTCCTGCCGGTCAACGGGAATCAGCCGCATGATGGAAGTGCCGACCATTTCAGCGGCGGTGTAGCCGAAAATCTTTTCCGCGCCCCGGTTCCAATTGGTGACGATGGAGTTCAGG
>JBEKZT010000025.1:0-19707 GCA_049509595.1 Verrucomicrobiota bacterium | reverse complement strand
TTAGTTGGTCTGACATGAATCCGTATTTTACTTCTGCTGGGACTATCACGCGAGATTCGATCCGAGTCGGGTCTTGGTATTTCTTGGCGCCAGAGCAGCGTGCGACGCCTCATCAAGTAACGCCTGCAAGCGACGTTTATGCATTGGGTGTTACGTGGTATGAAATGTTAACGCAACAAACTCCAGATCCTGCCAACGTAGCGGCAAAGCATTTTCCACCAGCAACGACAAACACTGCTGCCGAACAACTAATCAGACGAATGGTGGCATTTAGTCCAACCGAACGGCCTTCGGTGTCCGTGTTGTTAGAAGAAGTAGAAAAAATAAGAATGTCAAGCTTGCCACCTGGACAGCTCGTCTAAAGATCGACCTACTGATTTGCCCAACGTTTTTGTTCAAGCTTTGGAGGGACTACTTCATTTTTATTCCGACATAGACAATTCGGAGTCACGTCCCATCCTTGCCGCAACCGAGCGGCTCTTAAAATCGGGAAAACGACCCCTTCAATTTTTCGTGGTTTGCCGGCCTTGGTTCCTGCAATCACATCCCACCAGTTTCGTCTTGTAAAAGTTTTCTTTTTGTCCCACCCATTGACAACGCGATCAATTTTGGCTGCCACGTCCGCGTAGTTATTTTTTTCGAGCCAATCTCGAGCAGTAATTTGTCCTGCGCTCATATTTATTCTATTGCCAAGTAATGCGCTCTTTAGCAAGGCAGAATTATCCGCGACAAAATCCACCAGCAGCTTCAAGGACTTTGCAGTCGGCCACCGTGCGCGACGCCAAATTACTATTGCACGTCGGCTCCGGCCTCTGGCGTCTGCCGTGATTTGATTTACGCCCTCCCTCACCTGTTTCCTCTCCCCAAGGAGAGGACATGACATCGCGGGTTCCTGATTCGCAGAAGATTATCCGGCAAATCCAGTCGCATGACATTTCGAAGACGCTGCGAACGTTTCTCCTTCTCCTCGGGGGAGAAGGCCGGGATGAGGGCGGACGTTAAAAAAAAATTCATTTTGCAGAAAAAACGGGACGGCTTGCGCCGCCCCGTTCGTGTTCGAGTCGTTTAATTTATTTTCTCAAGGCACGATTTTCGTGGCGGGGTCGCTCCAGGCGCCGGTTCCGGCGCTGCCCACGGAACGCACGCGCACCCATTGCCGTGTGCCGGAGGTCAATCCCAGCAACGCGGTGCTGGATTTGGTCACGGCGGGTTGCGCCACCCAACTGGTCGCCGTCATCGGGTCGGGGCTGGTCTGGATTTCGTAGGAATACGCGGCGGGATCGGAATCCCATTGCGCGTCCAGTTCGCCGGCGTTGTCGCCAAAGGTGAGCGCGAGGTTGGTGACTTGTCCGGGCAGGCCGGCGGGCGCGGGCGCACCTTTCACGTCCATGCCTGCGCTCTGGATTTTGGCCGCGTCACCGCCGCTCTGCGCCTGCACATACGCGGCGAGCGAGGTCAGTCCGGCGGCCAGCGCATCCACGGCGTTGTCGCGCTGGGTGAGGTTCTGGCTTTGGGTGACGACGCCGGATTGATAGGTGTTGTTGGCGTTGGTCAGGCTGGTGATGAGCGTCCCGATGGTCGCCAGCGGCGGAATGGGCGTGGTGAAGTTTGGGTTGCCCGTCATCGCGGTCTTGATGTTGTTCGCGGATTGGAGGAGTTGCTGGATGTTGAGTCTCCCGAGGTTTAATTTTGTCTGTGCCATATGATTTTCCTTTCCATTTGTCCCTTTCCCTTTGGTGGCGGCAGAAGAATCGCAAACAGCCGATCCCTCCGGCCTGTTATTTTTTACGGAAGCGTTTTTACGATTGTCCGCCAAATTTTTCAAGAAATTTTTGAAAAATCAGTAAAAAATATCGTTTTCATGTCGCAAACGCAGATTGTGACGTGACAAACAATGTTTGTGATGTCGCAAATGAGGTTTGTCAGACAACAAACAGTGTTTGTTTAACAACAGACGGAAAATGTTTGCAAACAATTGTCGTTTGATAGCAGACAAACGTCGCGGGATGACAAACAAACGCGGTGTGATGATGAACTATTGTCGTCTGCTTACAAACAATCGGCGGATATTTGCAAACGAACGGCGTGTGTTGTTAAAGAATCGTCGCGTTTTGAACAACAAAGAACGCCTGTTTGTGAACGAACGGCGGAAGTGAAACAGCAGCGCGCGTTTGCTGAAAAGCAAATGAGATTTGCTATCACACATTTCAGCGGCGTCTGGCATCTGCCGTCGCGTTAAATTCCCGGCTTGTTTTGAGCAGTTTTTCGGGCGATAATGGCGTCATGGAAATTGTCTTCAGTGTGACGCAGGAGAACGATGGCGGCTACGTGGCCGAATGTCTTTCGCACGACATTTTCACGCAGGGCGACACGTGGGACGAGTTGCGCGCGAATGTGCGCGAGGCGGTGTCGGCCTTTTTCTTCGACCAGCCCAAACCGTCCGCCGTGCGGTTGCATCTGGTGCGGGATGAACTTCTGGCGGGCGCATGAAATTGCCGAGGGATTTGAGCGGCGCGGAGTTGGTTAAATTGCTCTGCAAGCATCATGGCTATCGCCGGGTCAATCAAGAGGGCAGCCACGTCATTTTGGAAACGGATTCTCCACGTCATCATCGGCTCGCCGTTCCCGGCCACAAGACTTTGCGCGTTGGCACGTTGAATTCTATTTTGCGCGCCGTGGGCGAGGTCAAGGGCTTGGAGAAGGAAGACGTTCTGAATCCGCGATAAAAAATCCGCCATCCGCCTTCTCCCGCAAAACGGGATTCAACGCGACAAGGCAGCGGCGGCCGGCGTCTGCCGTAGCTCCGCAGGAGCGGAATCTTTGTTGAAGCTTGAACGGGCGGTGCAATCCTGCTTGAATCGCTTGCAGTTCGTTGGATGAACAGGCGGTTTCGGAGACCATCATGAACGCGATAATTGATTTCTGCAAAGGAACACCAGCTGCGTTTCGCCGATGGCTTTCGGCCCGGCTTGAAAGCTGGGAAATCTCCCCAAAAAAATTGCTGGAGTATCCCGCCCTGTTCATTGTCCTATGGTTCATTTATTACCGCTACTTCAAGCCCCTGACGGAACGGACGGATTGCCCGGTGATTGAAATCAATCTGTCGTTGCTGCTGCCGATTCTGAAATTTGTCCTCTGTGCGGGCTGGCCGTTCGCGCTGATTGCGGGCATTGACCCGGACTGGCGCAGCAAGGATGCGGCGCGGGTGGCGGTGGCCTCCTATGCTTCCTACTGCGTCTTTGTCCTCCATGTGGGTGGTTGTCCCTTGTGCATCATGGGAGTGGTGGCGATGTTTTTTCCGCTCATCTTCAGCGCCACGGTGATGAATGCCATCGGTTCATGGAGTCATTCTTTGCGTTTCAAGAAATAAACGGTTCGCAAAAGGCCGGGGATGAATTTTATTGATTCATGGCTCTTCCGACATCTGCCAATTTGAATTTTCTACGGGTTTCACCTTATATTGCCGCCGTGTCAACCGGTGCTAAATTTCTTTAAGTCTCCAAACATGGTCTAGGTCTGCATAACACCAACTGCCATCGGCGGAGTGACACGTTACGCTGTTATTTTAAGTCATAATGAACCAGAGTCTTTCTTTGAACGAAAAAAGCATCCCTGAATTAAACTTTCCGGGCTGGATGGAAATGCATGCTTGTCTCATCGTCGTCACGAATCCGGAAGGGAAAACGTTGTGGGTCAATCAATCGTTCCAAGAGGTTTGCGGCCATACCCGCGAGGAACTGTTCGGTCGCAAACCCGGCGAAGTGCTCCAGATGCCGGAAACCGATCCGAACATGAAGCGGCTCTTGAGTTATGCCGTCCACAACGGCGAGGCGCTTCAACTGGACGGCCTGCTGAATCGTCACAAGAACGGAACCAGCTACTTGGTGGACTTGAACCTTGAGCCGGTAAAAGATGACAACAATAAGATTGTTTATTTTGTGGCTGTGGAAAAAAAGCACGACCCGCGCGGGGGAGACCCGCATCCCGAAATGCGTGCCCTGCTCACCCTCGTGGCGACGGAATTGCGGCACAAAAAGCACATGAAAAAAGTTAATCTGTTTGGTTCAAATTGAGCGCACTCCTAAAGCCGTGACTGTGATTTAATCTCCCAACTCGGACGCGGCGTTGGTCAGTTTGAATTTTTACGTTTTGATTTGGAAGATTTAACCTTTTTCTGGTTAATGGCTCGAATCTTCTCTTTGTGAAGCAAAACATCGCGGTCTTCGACAGCTTTTACAATTCGATCCATGTTCCGTCGATTTTTTTCTTTATTGGTCATAGCCACTCCTAAAAGAGCTGGTTCAATTCCAAAAAAATGCGGCTATATTCTATACCGAGCGCGTTTCTTTTTCAAGCCGCGACCGTAATTTCATCTCCCAAACCCGACGCGGGGTTCGGGCTGTCTGACGTTTGAGTCGTCGCAAACGGGATTTGGGAAGTCATAAACCAAGCTTAGGTTGTAACATCTGGGGTTTGGTTTATCATATCCCAAGCTTAGGTTATGGCATTTCAACTTTGTTCGCAAGCATAGCGTACATGGATTAACACCAGCACAAGCAGCGAAAATCACTGCAAACCCTATGAACATTGAAGAACTACTAAAATCAACCCTGTGATGCACCATGACCGAATGATTGTGAAACACTGGAATTTTTTCTTGATCCTTTTGTTAATGGTCATTGCGGGCTGCGAGCATAAAGCCGCTCCGCCCGATGTCAGTCAATCCGGCGTCAAATCTTATAACGCGCGCGGCGTTGTCCGCCAAATCGCGGACGACCGGCACCAAGTCACCATCCAGCACGAAGCGATTGACGGCTATATGCCGGCGATGACCATGGAATTCGCCGTCAAAGACACCAATCAACTCAACGGCATTTCACCGGCGGACGAAGTCACCTTCAAGCTGGTTGTGGGTGAAAATGATTCCTGGATCGAAAACGTCCGCTTTGTCGCGCATCGCATCGAGAACGTGACCAACAATGAATTCACGTTCCACGCAGATGGCACGGAACTCAAGTTGGGAGATGCTTTGCCGGATTATGAACTAATGACCGAGGACGGGAAACGCATCCGGTTCTCCGATTTTCGGGGCCGCGCGCTGGCCTTCACTTTCTTTTTCACCCGCTGTCCGCTGCCGGACTATTGTCCGCGCATGAACAAAAACTTTGAGCAGGCGCGGGAATTGATCATATCCGCATCGAACGCACCGACGAACTGGCAGTTTCTTTCCATCTCTTTCGACCCCGATTTTGACAAGCCGGAGGTGCTTTCAAGTTACGCCGATCTTTATCGCGGCGGCAATCCCGACCGCTGGCTTTTTGCCGCCGCATCCATTAACACGCTCGCCGATTTGGCACCGCGCCTTGATTTGATGGTCATGCGTCAAGGCACCAGCATTTCGCACAATATGCGAACCGTGGTGCTCGATCCACAGGGCCGCATTTACAGACAATTTGACGGCAATGAATGGACTCCTCAACAATTGTCCAACGCGATGTTGGAAGCTGCGCGCATGCAAACTCAGGCAACGCCGCATTGACTTGGCAGTTCAGCCGCCCGCTTAATCTATCAAACCCAAACTGTCGGCAACGTCACTTTTCCTGCAAAAAATTTCGGCTCGACCCTAATAATAACAAAGTGTTTCATACCTTTCATGCAGAAGGTAAAAGCTTTTCTACTCGTTGGACTTTTTGCAATCGCTTTGTTCAATTTTAATTTGCTGCACGCTCAACCAACGCTCGGTGACCCGCCGATAGCCCCCAAAAATGTGGAGGGATTGCCGGGCGGCGGTCCACGTCCGCTGGATGTGACCGGTGGATTCATCGTGAACACGACTTCGCGCGAGCAAGTGCGCGAATTTTACAATTCCGTTTATACTTCGTCCGAAGGCACGCCGATTGATTCGACAGCCGACACGGCGGATTGTTTCGCTGGAACCAATTCCCCGGTATTTGCCGAAGTCACATTGCGACGTATCAATTGGTTTCGTGCGATGGGCGGAATTCCGGCGGCAGTGACCTTTGATTCAGGCGAAAGTGCTGAAGATCAAGAAGCCGCGCTCATGATGTCAGCGCAAAATGAATTACAGCACGTCGAAATACCGCCGACATGGAATTGCTTTAATACCGAAGGGACAAACGCATCGGCAAATTCTAATCTCGCGCTGGGCAACGACGGCCCGGATGCGATTACGGCTTATATTTGGGACAATGGCGCGAATAATTATGAAGTCGGCCATCGCCGTTGGATTCTTTATCCGCAAACGCAAATCATGGGCACCGGCGATGTGCCGCAACAAGGCGCTGATAACTCGGCGAACGCGACTTGGGTTTTCGATGCCAATCTCTTTGGCTCTCGACCAACGACGCGCACGCCTTACGTTTCCTGGCCGCCCGCCGGTTACGTCCCATATCAAGTCGTATATCCACAATGGTCTTTTGGATTATCGAACAACTATGGTGCCGTCGTTGCTGATTTCACCAACGCAACCGTTAGCATGACGAGCAACGGCGTTCCGGTGAGTGTAACCATACAACCCTACGTGGCTGGGTACGGTGAAAACTCTTTGGTTTGGTATCCATCAAGTCTTGACCCGGCCACCGGAGTGACATTTCCTTTCAGCGGTTCTGACACGGTTTATAGCATCACCGTTGCGAACATAAAATTTGGCACGGCCACGGTCAACTACACTTACAACGTCACCTTGTTCGATCCGTCAGTGCCTGGTTCGGATTATTTTCCGACAACCGTCAATGGCCCAAACCAACCGGCAATCGGCGCGAATAATTCCTACAACTGCACGCCCGCGACAAATCCAAATACGACGAGCTATCAATGGCTGACAGCACAAAGCACTAACGGCAATCTGGTTGACAACGCGCAAAATGGTTTAGTTAATTTCACGATTTCGCCAACGCCGATCTATCCCGTAATTACCAATCCACCAGTTGGGTCAGGTTATTGCTTTCATCTGACACATACCAATCCGGTACCGCAATTACTTCAACTAAATGAATTGTTATTCCCATCAAATAACACGACGGTTAGCTTCAAAAGCCTGCTGGGTTATGCCGAAAGCGCCGAAACAGCGCGTGTGCAGGTCTCCGCCGACGGTGGCACGACTTGGCAGGACATTTTTACTGAGGCGGGCAGTAATGGGGCAGGCGAATCTGCGTTCACACCCTATACGCTTTCACTGTCCAATTATGTCGGCAAACAAGTCATGTTGCGTTTTAATTATGATTATTCCAGCGGAGGATATTACTACTATGAAATTGATCCCTATGTCGGCTGGTGCATCGAAAACGTTGTCGTGACGAATGCACAGCAACTGGTCAACTTTGCCACTAACTCCACCGTCTCAACCAATTTCATGTTCACTCCAACGCAAACAGGCAATTACGTTCTTCAAGCACGTGGACTTATCTTCACTGAATTTCCGCTCGATTGGGGACCGGCGAAACAAGTAAATGCCGTTGTTGGTGCGTCGTCCATCATCACTTTGAGCGCGCCGGTTGTCTCGGACAACCAAGTGCAAATCAATTTTACCGTTGCCGGCTCGGCTTCGACATTTGAATTGCTCCAAGCTGATCAAATTAACGGAATGTGGACGACCAACACGAGCGCCTCGTTAACGACACTTGTTTCCGGAAGCTCATATCGTTTTACCACCTCTAGCACCGCTGCTGCGCGTTTCTATCGCGTTCAATCACCATAAACACACAGCTGCTATAGATGAATGATGATTTACTCCTTCGGCTGCTGCGGACCACCGGGTAAACCAATCATGTAACCGCTGCGAAGATAGATGAGCGCCGCCAGACCGGCCAAATCAGTAGGCGATCTGACGTTTTTGATAATCACATTTTGAATGTTAATGGGCATTGTGCGGTTCTGATTCTGATCTTTCAGGTCAATGAATTTCGCCATGCCGATGGAAATATTCAGCACATCAATGTCCGTGAAATGAACACCGGTTCGCTTTTCCAATTCTCTGGAATTTGCAACCGCCGCCTTCTTCACCGGCGCGGCGGCTAGAATTAAAAAAAGATTCGTCTGCCCGGCTTGATTTTTCACCACGTCCAACTCGCCAAGATTAAAACGCATCAGTGTGATGTGGAATTCATGCTTCGCCAGCGCCGCGCGGTCATATTCGACGTGAATTTCGGGGATGTCCAGAAACGGCGTGCCGCCAAAATCCGGCGGATTGTAGAGTTTAAAATTTTGAATTTCCACCGTCGGTTCGGTGATGCCGAGCCTGAAGCTGCCGATCTCAGCGTCCATGCCCGTTTGCGTGCGAATCCTATGTTCGATCAAATTTCGCACGATAGAATTGAACGACAACAGCACAATGACCACCATCACGACGGCCAGAATGAACAGCCGCAGCAGCCATTTGAAAATAAATTTCATTTCGTTGCTTCGTTAAATCGTGAATCGTTGCATCGGCCAAGCATAGCGCGATTTTTCCGATTTAACAATTCACGATTCAACAGTCCACGCGCTCACACCGTCACATCCTCCGGCCTGACTTCCAAACATTCATCCTGATCTTCCCAAATCGCAGCGGCGTAGGAATTCAACAACTTCGGCATCAACTCGCGGCCCGCGCGCGCGAGCAATTGTTCCGCCTGTTCCGCCGCGTTTTCGTAAGCTGCGTCGTAATTTCCCACACGACGGCGCTGGCGGTCGTCCCAATGCGCGACGGCGTGGACGGGTTCGTATTGTTGCGCCCACGCTTCGATTTCACTGCGCAATTCAGCGGGGATTTCTTCGAACGGCACGAGCGTTTCGCTGCAATGCTGGCAAATCAAACCCGACTCGCGCACGTCGCGCGTTAGCAGCGGTAGAAACGGCGCGCGGCAACAGGGCGATTCCGCGTAGGCCGCTGGCGGCGTGGCCAGCCGTTTGAACCAGATTTGTTTTTCGTGCGCGATCTGCGCGGCGAGCCGATACGCGCCTACAAGCGGATGCGAGAGCCGCCACGCACGGCCTTCGAGCTGACCGAGCGTTTGCGCCAGCCAGCGCCCGAGCGTGAGGTCGTCCCAATCCTGAAACGTCCGGGCGTATTCCTTCCAGAGCGAGTCGAGCGGCGAATCCGATTCAAATGCCATGCGCGCAGAATGGCGTGGAGAAAAAGTTTTGTCGAGCGGTGTTGCGGATTGAAAGTTTTTGCTCTGGCTGAAATAAAATAAACTGTTAAAGCCAATGCCGGTGACCCAGCCTGTTTTTAGTGATGACCTAAATGAAAATACGATTTGATGTATGGAATGGAATCAACGTGAAAAATTAATCCAGGCGATACGGAGTCGAGATGTAGCGTCAATACTCGCTACATTTTTATTATTAAGGGCTAACAATATCTACGCCTATTTGATTTATTAACGCCATCGCAATAACCGCAGCGCGTTGCCAATCACAATCAAGTCCGACGCGCCCATCGCCGCCGCGCAGAAAATCGGGCTGATGAATCCCATCGCCGCCAGCGGCACGCCGAGCGCGTTGTAAAAAAACGCCCAGAACAGATTTTGTTTGATCGTCCGCAACGTCGCTCGCGCCAGACCGAGCGCCTCCGGCACGGCCTCGATCTCCGATTTCAGCAGGATGATGTCCGCTGCCTCGCGCGCGATGTCGCTGGCGCGGCTCACGGCGATGCCGAGGTCGGCCTGCGTGAGCGCCGGTGCGTCGTTGATGCCATCGCCCACGAATGCCACGCGCTCGCCTTGTTGTTGCAATTTCTTCACAAAATCCACTTTTTGTTCCGGCCGCACTTCGGCAAAAACATTTTCTGCCCTAATGCCAACCTGCGTGGCGATGCTCGCCGCCGTCAACAAATTGTCACCCGTCACCAAAAAAGTTTTCAGATTTTGCCGGCGCAACTTTTCGATCACCGCCGGCGCGCCGGATTTTACCGTGTCTTTTACTGCGAACAATGCGCTCAAAGAATTTTCAACCGCCAAACCGACAATCGTCGCGCGTTGCCCTGACCACTCGGAAATAAATTTTTCGCCGGTCGCCAAATCCACGCCTGATTCTTTGAGCCAATGGAGCGAACCCAATTGCGCCATTCTCAATTCTCCGTTTTGCATCCTCGCTTCGCCTTCGACGCCCGCGCCGCGAACTTCTTTCCAATTGAAAATTTCGATTTCCTCCGCCGGAATTTTTGCTATGGCTTGACTAATTGGATGAGTGGACGAACGCGCAAACGCGGCGGCCAATCTTTCAACTTCCAGCTTTTGCATTCCGACTTCAAAATTTTGAACCGCCGCCACTTCCGGCTTTCCAATCGTCAGCGTGCCGGTTTTGTCAAAAATCACTGCTGAAATCTTTCCGGCTTTTTCCAGCGCCACTCCGTCGCGTATCAAAATGCCGCGCCGCGCGGCGGCGTTTGCGCTGGCCATGATTGCTGCCGGAGTCGCCAGACCCATCGCGCAAGGGCAGGCGACAATCAAAACTGCTGCGGCGATAATAAATGCCGCCGCCGAACCGGCTGGAATTGTTGCGTGCCAGAAAAATTGGGCGAGCCAGTCGTGAACTTGATTGGCTGATTCCGGCGCAAGTCCCCACCATAATCCGGCGGCGATAGCGATTGCAACAACGATTGGAACAAACACGCTGCTCACGCGGTCGCCGAGGCGCTGGATGTTCGCGCGACTGGTCTGTGCGCGCTGCACGACGGCGATGACGTGAGCGAGCGCAGTTTCTTCGCCGGTGGCGGTCACGCGCAGGATGAGTCGGCCATTCAAATTAACCGTGCCGGCAAAAAGTTCGGCGTCAATTTTTTTATCAATTGGAATGGATTCGCCAGTAAGCGCAGATTCATCAACCGCCGAATCGCCTTCAAGAACAATTCCGTCAACCGGCACGCAGTCGCCGGCGCGCAAAACAACTTTGTCGCCAATTTTTAATTCGGCAACGGGATTTTCTTTTTCGCTGCCGTCAGAATTTTTTTGGCGCGCAGTTTGTGGCGCGAGATTCAAAAGTGATTTCAACGCGCCACTCGCCTTGTCGCTCACTCGCGCTTCGAGCCAGTGGCCGAGGCTGATGAGCGCGATGATGGCGGCGGCTTCCATGAAATAAACTTCGCCGCCTGTGCCACTCAACAATACCCACACGCTGCAACCGAACGCCGTCGTCGAACCGAGCGCGACCAGCGTGTCCATGTTGGAACTGCCGACTTTGAGTTGTCGCCATGCGCCGCGATAAAATTGTGCGCCGCAAAAAATCTGCACGATGCTTGCGAGTGCGAATGAAAACCATTGAAACCACGGCACCATGGCGAGTCCGAAAATCCATTCGCCAATCATCAACAGAGCGGCGACGGCGACGCCCAAAATCAAATTCCATTGCCAATGAGAGCGGAGATGGTCGCCATGATCATGCGTGATAGCTGGAATTTCCTTCGCTTCGTAACCGGCGTTTTTGACAGCAGCAATGACGGCAGAAATATTTTGCGCCGCGGCGGAATTCCAACTCACGAAAGAATTTTTGTTTTCCAGGGAAACGGTCGCACTGCGGACTTCGGGAACAGATTGAATTGCTTCGGTGACGTGGCGCGCGCAATTGTTGCAAGTCATGCCGCTTACGACCAATTCCGTTACAGTGGATTTTTTTCGAGCAGCAGATTGAATTGATTGGTGCGTCACATTCTTCTTTCGTCGTGAAATTTTATCACACACAGGAATTTTGTCGAACAGCGGCTGGAGAAACGCACCGAAATAAAACCGTGTAAGGGATCGTTCGGTATGGGAGATTATTAAGCGCGATTGCTTCCGCCAAAAAGAAGGAATTGCATCATCAGCTTTTTAATTTTTTCTCAAGAATTTCGCCGACAAGATTTGGGTTCGCCTTTCCTTTGCTCAATTTCATTACTTGTCCCTTGAAAAAATTCAGCGCGGCGGCTTTGCCGGATTTGAAATCGTTTGCCGGGCCGGGATTGGCGGCGATGACTTCGTCGCAGAATTTTTCAATCGCTCCGGTGTCGCTGACTTGCGCGAGACCTTTTTCCTGAACAATTGCGGCAGGAGATTTTCCAGTTTCAAACATTTCGACAAAAACCTGCTGAGCAGCGGAACTGCTAATGATTTTGCTTTCGACGAGATTAACCAATTCAAGAATCGCTTCCGGTTTGAATTTCAAATCACCGGTTCCAAAAAATCCTTCATTGGTTTCAAAATTTACATCACCAGCAAACACCGTAGCTTCAGCCATTTTTGCACGTAGGTTATTAATCAACCAATTAGCAACAGACTTGCCAATTGTTTTTTTACCCTTTGCCGATGTTAAAACTTGTTCAAAATAATTTCCGAGGTCTCTATAATTTACAAATGTTTCCGCATCCGGCGCGGGCAGTTGATAATCACGCATGAAACGCTGCTTACGCGCGAGTGGCAATTCGACGACACGCGCTTTTACTTCGGCAAGCCAATTACCCGTCGGCGCAAACGGCATCAAGTCCGGTTCAGGAAAATAACGGTAATCGTGCGCGTGCTCCTTCGTTCGCATTTCCTCGGTCACGCCCGCCGCATCGTCCCAACGGCGCGTAGATTGAATTAGTTTTTCACCACGTTTGACGATTTCGATTTGTCTCGGAATTTCGTATTCCAGTGCGTGGCGCACGCCGGAAAAACTGTTCATATTTTTAATTTCAATCTTCGCGCCGAGCTCTTTCGAGCCGATGGGTCGCACGGACACATTCACGTCGCAACGCACCATGCCCTTTTCCATGTCGCAATCGCTCACACCGCCGTAAATCAAAATATCCTTGAGCGCGTTGAGATATTCGTTGGCCATTTCCGCACTCGTGATGTCCGGCTCGGAAACAACTTCCATGAGCGGCACGCCCGCACGGTTGAAATCCACGCCGCTATGGCGGTCAAAATGAAAATTTTTCCCAACGTCCTCTTCAAGGTGCGCGCGCGTGATGCGCACGCGCGAAATGCCGCCGTTGAATTCAAAATCCATATAGCCATTGCGCGTGCTGGGCTGGTCATATTGCGTGACCTGATAATTTTTCGGAACATCGGGATAGAAATAATTTTTACGGTCGAACTTGGCGTGTGCCGGAATCTTGCAATTCAACAACAAACCGGTCAGAACTGTTAGCCGCATTGCTTCTTCATTGGCGACAGGCAGTACGCCGGGCATTCCGAGACAGACCGGGCAAACGTTTGTGTTTGGCGGCGCGCCGAAGACGTTGGCGCAACCGCACCACATTTTGGATTTGGTCTTGAGCTGGACGTGCGTTTCCAGTCCGATGACCGCTTCGTATTCCATTGCGGGGAAAATTTAATCATAGCAAGCGAACGTTGACCAGTTCATTGGGAATTGCCAATTCTGCCTTTCTGTTACTGCTTCCCTTTGACCAATGCTTTGACCACCGACGAATCCGCCAACGTCGTGATGTCGCCGATCTGATCGGTCTGGTTCTCGGCAATTTTGCGGAGGATGCGACGCATGATTTTTCCAGAACGAGTTTTCGGCAGGCTGGGCGCGAACTGGATTTTGTCCGGCACGGCGATTGCACCGATTTCTTTGCGGACGTGATTCGCGAGTTCTTTCTTCAACTCCTCGCTCTCGACGACGCCGTCTTTGAGCGTCACGAAGGCGTATAGCGCCTGCCCTTTAATGTCGTGCGGCATGGGCGCGACGGCGGCTTCGGCGACTTTCGCATGGCTTACGAGCGCGCTCTCGACTTCCGCCGTGCCGATGCGATGGCCGGAGACGTTCACGACATCGTCCACGCGGCCGAGCAGCCAGTAATCGCCGTCGGCATCCACGCGGCAGCCGTCGCCGGTGAAATACATATTCGCAAACGTCGTGAAATAAGTGTTCACAAAACGTTCGTGGTCGCCCCATGTCGTGCGCATGATTCCAGGCCACGGCTTCTTGATGCAAAGTTTCCCGCCTTCGTTCGGTTTGCACTCGCTGCCGTCATCGCGCAAGACAACCGGTTCAATTCCAAAAAATGGCCGGCCTGCACTGCCGGGTTTTAATGTGTTCACGCCGGGTAATGGCGTAATCAAATGTCCGCCGGTTTCGGTCTGCCACCAAGTGTCAGAAATCGGGCAACGGCCTTTGCCAATGACATTGTAATACCACATCCACGCTTCGGGATTGATCGGTTCGCCGACCGTGCCGAGGACGCGCAACGAACTTAAATCATGTTTGTTCGGCCATTCGTCGCTGAGACGGATGAGCGCGCGAATCGCAGTCGGCGCGGTGTAAAAACTTGTGACGTGAAATTTTTCCACGATGCGCCAAAAACGTCCGGCGTCGGGAAACGTCGGAATACCCTCGAACATCAAAGTCGTCGCGCCGTTGCAAAGCGGGCCGTAAACGACATAGCTGTGACCGGTGACCCAGCCGATGTCGGCGGTGCAGAAATATACTTCGTCGTCGTGGATGTCGAAAACGTATTTGTGCGTGAGCGCGCTCCACAAAAGATAACCGGCTGTGCTGTAAAGGATGAACAGAAAGTCCTCGGCGTTCATTTTTTCCGGCGGACAATCGGCGGAAGCCTTTGCCATCAAATCGTGATACCAGATATCGCGTCCGGCGACGACATTGCACGGCTCGTCGTTGCGTTTGATGAGGACAACCTTCTCGATGCTCGGAGTTTTTTTTAACGCTTCGTCGGCGATGGCTTTGAGCGGAATGATTTTTCCGCCGCGCAACGAGACATTCGCCGTGATCAAAATTTTGCACGTCGAATCGTCGATGCGATCCGAAAGCGAATCCGCACTGAACCCGCCGAACACGACGGAATGAATCGCGCCAATGCGCGCGCAGCCGAGCATCGCGACGGCTGCTTCGGGAATCATCGGCATGTAAATCGCCACGCGGTCGCCTTTTTTCACGCCGAGCGATTTCAACGCGTTCGCAAACTTACAAACGTCCGTGTGCAGTTCACCGTAGGTGATTTTTCTGACTTCGTCCTCGCCGTCGCCCTGCCAGATGATCGCGACTTTGTCGCGCAACTTCGTTTTGACGTGGCGGTCGAGGCAATTGACGGTCAGGTTCAACTGCCCGTCCTCAAAAAAAGTGTGCTCGATTTTTTTCGCCGCCGAATCCCAGATAAATTTTCCGGCGACAGTTGGTTTTTTGAACCACTCCAAAGTGGTTGCCTGTTCGAGCCAGAATTTTTCCGGCTCACGAAGCGAGCGTTCGTAAAGCGCGTTGAACTCCGGCACGTTGATCAGCGCGCGCTTCAAAACTTCCGGCGATGGCGGGAATGTGCGGCTTTCGTGGGACAGTGATTCGGTCGAAATAGCTTTGCTTTGCGTCGTCATGAGGCCTTGAATTCGGCTCATTTCCGCAGAACTTTTTGCCGCTGTCAATCGCGTGGGTGTTGACAAAACAATTTTTCTTCGCGAGCTTCCCGCGCGTCACATGGGCAAAGCCTTGATTATTGCGGAGAAACCGTCCGTCGCCGGCGACATTGCCAAGGCGCTCGGCAAGTTTGAGAAGAACGCGGACTTCTACGAAAATGACCAGTATGTCATCTCGTCGGCGGTCGGCCATCTGCTCACAATCGCCGTGCCTGAACAGTTCGAGGTGAAGCGCGGCAAATGGACGTTTGCGAATCTGCCGGTCATCCCGCCGCACTTTGATTTGCTGCCCATCGAGAAGAACGAGGCGCGGCTGAAAATTTTGGTCAAGCTCATCAAACGCAAAGATGTCACCGCGCTTGTGAATGCCTGCGACGCCGGGCGCGAAGGGGAATTGATTTTCCGTTACATCGTTCAATACGCGAAGGCCAAGCAACCGATCCAACGGCTCTGGCTGCAATCCATGACGGCCGCCGCGATCCGCGACGGTTTCGCGCATCTGCGCACGGACGGCGAAATGATTCCGCTCGCGGATGCCGCGACGTGCCGCAGCGAAAGCGACTGGCTCATCGGCATCAACGGCACGCGCGCAATGACGGCGTTCAATTCCAAGACCGGCGGTTTTCATCTGACGACCGTCGGTCGCGTGCAGACACCGACGCTGGCGATTCTTGTCGAGCGTGAGGAGAAGATTAAAAAATTTGTTCCGCGCAACTATTGGGAAATCCACGGGACGTTCGGCGCGCAGGCGGGCGAATATGCCGGCCGTTGGTTCGATGAAAAATTTGCCAAGAAGGAAGGCGACGACCAACTCAAGCAGGAGCGCGTCTGGGATGTCAGTTTTGCTGAAGCCATCAAAGCAAAATGTCTTGGCAAGCCGGGCGTTGTCACGGAAGAGAGCAAGCCGACGACTTCGATGTCGCCGCAGCTTTATGATCTGACCACGTTGCAACGCGAGGCGAACGGACGATTTGGTTTCTCCGCCAAAAATACTTTGGGACTCGCGCAGGCGCTTTACGAAAAGCACAAGGTGCTGACATATCCGCGAACCGATTCGCGCGCGTTGCCGGAGGATTATCTCGAAACCGTCAAGACGACGCTGGGGATGCTCGCGGAAACAAATTACCGCACGCCGGCGGAAACGATTTTGAAGAACGGCTGGGTGCGCCCGAACAAACGCATATTTAACAATGCGAAAGTATCGGATCACTTCGCAATCATTCCCACGACGGTCGCGCCGAAACATTTGAGCGAGCCGGAGCAAAAACTTTACGACCTTGTTACGAAACGCTTTCTCGCGATTTTTTATCCGGCGGCGGAATTTCTCGTGACCACGCGCATCACGCGCGTCGAGAACGAGCCTTTCAAGAGCGAAGGCAAAGTGATGGTGAACGCCGGCTGGCTCGCGGTTTACGGCAAGGAAGCGGCGGAGTCCGACGACACGCCGACGCTCGCGCCTGTCAAAGCGGGCGAAGTCGTGAAGACCGAAAAAATCGAGGTCGAGGCGAACGTCACCAAACCACCGGCGCGTTATTCGGAAGCGACGTTGCTCGGCGCGATGGAAGGCGCGGGCAAATTGATTGACGACGAGGAATTGCGCGAGGCGATGTCCGACAAAGGTCTTGGCACGCCCGCGACGCGCGCGACGATCATCGAGGGTTTGATTTGGGAAAAATATATTGTGCGCAACGGCCGCGAATTGCAGCCGACGGCGAAGGCGTTTTCCATCATCACGCTTCTGCACGGATTGGAAATTCCACAGCTCTGCTCGCCGGAACTGACGGGCGAATGGGAATTCAAGTTGAACCTCATGGCGCGCGGCAAAATGAAGCGCGACGAGTTCATGAAAGAGATCGCCGACGCGACGCGCGACATCGTGGCGAAGGCCAAGAGCCACGAGAGCGACACCGTGCCGGGCGATTTTGGAAAATTAAATGTGCCGTGCTTGAAATGCGGCGGCGAGATTTTGGAGAATTACAAAAAATTCCAATGTCAGAAATGTGATTTCGCGTTGTGGAAAATTGTCGCGGGCCGGCAGTTGGAAATTTACGAGGTCGAGGAATTGATCAGCAAAGGCACGGTCGGTCCGCTGCAGGGTTTCCGCAGCAAGCAGGGATTTCCGTTCGCCGCCGTTATTAAAATGGGCGCGGAGTTCAAGCCGGAGTTTGATTTCGGCAACGACAAAAATGCCGATGGCGGAGATTCCGCGCCGATTGATTTCACGGGCAAAGAGCCGCTCGGCAAATGTCCGAAGTGTGGCGGGAGAGTTTTCGACGGCGGCATGAATTATCTTTGCGAGAACGCGACGGGCGCGGCGAAAACCTGCACGTTCAAGACCGGCAAAATCATTTTGCAGCAGCCAATCGAGGCGGCGCAGGTCAAAAAAATGCTGGAGACGGGCAAGACGGATTTACTCACGAAATTTATTTCCAAGAAAAACAACCGGGCGTTCAAGGCATTTCTCGTGATCAAGGACGGCGGCACGGCGTTCGAGTTCGCGCCGCGCGAACCCAAGGCGGGCAAAACGAAGGACGGCAAGCCGCGCGAGCCATTGCCGAAAATTGATTTCACCGGCAAAGAAGCCATCGGCAAATGCCCGAAGTGCGGCGGAAAAATTTTTGACACGGAGCAAGGTTATCTCTGCGAAAATTCCCAACACGACGCGAAGTCGTGCAAATTCAAAATCGGCAGGGAGATTTTGCAACAGCCGATTGACACGACGCAGGCGAAGAAAATCCTTGCCGACGGCAAAAGTGATTTGCTGGACAAATTCATTTCCAAGGCGGGCAAGCCGTTTCCCGCGCGTCTCGTGATGGATGCGAAAGGAAAGATCACTTTTGATTTTCCGTCGCGTGAAGATGAAGTATAGGAACGCTTGCAAGCCGGTTGAAATCAACTAATCTGACGGCATGAAAGCGAGCCATTTGGCTTGGACGTTTCTGCTACTGCTGTTCTTGTCTACAGCTGTCAGCCAGCAATCTACACCTTCAATAACAAGTACACCGACAGATTCGACCAGTCTGCAGTCTGTAAATAACGGTAAGATCACCACTCGCGACGGAATGACATACAAAGGCGTGAATGTTGAAAAAATTGATCCCGATGGAGTGATCATTTCATATACGCCGACAGGCGGCGGAGTGGGCATGGCAAAACTCAAATTCGAGGATTTGCCTTACAATTTACAGCAGAAGTATGGATACAATCCGAAAGAGGCGTCGGCTTTCGAAACAGAGCAGTGGCGGGCAATAGGTCAATGGAGGGCACAATTCATCGCCACCGACGAGGAAGCCAGAGCGAAGCGCCAATCCGAGCAATTAGCGGACGCGGTGAATGATGCCGCAGCCGCCGGCACAGGTTTCCTTATCACAGATGACGGCTTTCTTCTCAGTTGTCTTCATGTTGTGGCCAATGCTAATCGAATCATGGTGAACACTAAGGAAGGTTTGTTTCACGCCGAACTAGTCAAATCCGATCCGGTTAACGACATCGCCCTGCTCAAGGTGGACGGCTTGTTTCATTCTCTACCTTTGACTTCCAGTGACGAGGTCAAGCTCGGCCAGTCCGTGTTTACGATTGGTTTTCCGCTCATCAGGTTACAGGGAGTCGAACCGAAGTTAACGAAGGGTGAAATCAGCAGCCTGAACGGTTTGCAAGATAATCCAATCGAATTTCAAATTAGCGCGGCGGTGCAACCGGGCAATTCCGGCGGCCCGCTGGTGAATGAATACGGCGATGTGGTGGGAATCGTGGCGGCACGGCTTTCGGACCAGGCCGCGTTTAACACATCCGGGATGATTCCGCAAAACGTTAATTACGCAATCAAAAGTTCTTATGCCAAAACGCTGCTGGAATCCATACCGGAACTGTCGGGCAAACTCAAACCGCCGCACCTCAAGCAGGAACGCAAGTTTGAAGACGTGGTCCAGGAAGCGCAGGACGCAGTCGCATTGGTTCTGGTTTATTGAAGATAAACCAGAAGGCGTTTCCCCACACCGAACCGTAAATTCGCCGCCGCTGGATTCAAAAATTTTCCACACACTTGCCGACGGATTCACATAAGCAGGTTCGCGCACAAAGATCAATTAGCGGGAATTAAAATTGACAAATGACGACGGTGCCATTATTAAAATACAAGAATATACTTGCATGTCTGCTAAACTTACCAAGAGGGTTTTGTCATTGTTCACCTTGTTCGTCGCCATGTCAGCCTGTGCGGACGCCATCGTGGACAATCTGGATCAAACCACTGCTGGTTACTATGGCCCCATCGGCACTGATTCCAACAGTAATGATTTTCTTATCGGCCAGGAATTCACATTACCCGCCGGAAATCCTTCTTACACCCTTAACAAAATCACACTATTGCTTGATCCCA
>JBEKZT010000249.1:0-2711 GCA_049509595.1 Verrucomicrobiota bacterium | reverse complement strand
TTCTCTTCATTAAATTCGTCGTTAAATGTTTTAGTTAAATGCGCCAATTCTTTGTCTGCTCGTTTGTAAACACCTGCAAGAATTCTTTGGTTTTGAACTGGAATATCAGTTGGTTTCAGCAAATGACCGATAAACTGATCAATCATAACATCATCGGCAAATTTTGGGCCTTTTTTTCGAGGATTTTCTAGCAATTTGTAGTCACCATTTTCAAGTTCTCCCTTCAAACCCAAAAAATCTAACCAAAGGCGAACGGCAAAAAGATTGCTGTCCTTCACGCAGCGATAAATATCTCCCTCACCTTGATAAATATGCCCACTCCGTTTTCGTTCGCGCAAACAGCGAAGGAGAGTTAGACGATGCCGGAAATGGTTGCGAAGGAATTCATTTTGTTCATTAGGCATCATAAATCAAATTTTTCGCCCGTAAAACCAGCTTGTCCAGCCGTTTTCCGCAAACCATTTGATTTGCCAGTAGCCGCGCTTGGCAAAGCGCGGAAATCCGCATTTTGACAAATGCGGCTACGGGATTTGACCATCCGAAAATTTCTGAAAATTTGTGTGGCGTATTTGATTTCATCTGCTAGATTCCCGCGCTCTTGACGAACCGGCCTAGTTGCCGAAAATCATTTTAATTTGTGACAGCGAAGAAAAAAGAAACCAAAAAGTCCGCGCCGCGCGGCAAGTCGCAGGCGTCCGCAACGTCGGCGTCCATCCTCGGGCGGCCGGTGTCCAAAGCCAACGTCTCCGCCGTTGACGCGAAGAAAATCAAGGGCGAGTGGCAGAAGTATTACAACCGGCTGCTGGAATTGCGCGAGCAACTGCTCCACCAGATGAACGGTCTGGCGAAGGAATCCGCACAGGAAATGGCGGGTTACAGTCTGCACATGGCGGATTCGGGCACGGATAATTTTGACCGCGATTTCGCGTTGAGTTTGCTTTCGTCGGATCAGGACGCGGTTTACGAAATCGAGGAAGCACTCAAGCGCATCGAGAAGAAAACCTACGGCGTTTGTGAATTGACTGGCAAAAACATTCCCAAGGCGCGGCTCGAAGCGATTCCATGGACGCGGTTCACGGTGGATGCGCAGGCGCAATTGGAAAAGGAAGGCGCGTTGCGCTCCCGCAAGCTCGGCCAGCTTGGAACCATTGACAACGCAGGCGCAACGGAAGTTGAAGGCGAGGAAACTGAAGAACCTGACGAGAAAACGGCCAAGGAAAAGGAATAATTTATGGCACGGGAAATCATCACCATCGAATGCAGTGAAGCGCGCAAGGAAGGCAAGTCGCCTTCGCGCTACACCACCACGCGCAACAAAAAATTGAAGCCGGAAAAACTGGAGATCAAAAAGTTCAATCCATTTTTGCGCCGCCACACCTTGCACAAGGAGATCAAATAATTATGCCTCGCAAGACGAACACCGAAAAAGACCGTCGCGGTTCCCGCCGCCCGATGGAAAACCGCACGCCGCGCCCGAAGCCGAAGATTGACTTCACCGAAGATGCGCTTGATTTCAAGAACACAAATTTGCTCCGGCAATATGTGACCGACCAGGGCCGCATCCTGCCGCGCAAATACACCGGAATGCCCGCGCATTATCAGCGCCGCCTCACCAGGGCCATCAAACGCGCGCGCCAGATGTTGCTGATGAAGTGATTTTTGCAATTCAAATTGTAGCGGCGGTCCATTGACCGCCGCTTTTTTATTTCTAAATTCTGCGAACGATTTGCAATGAACTTGATTTGTGAAATCAGCAGTGCGATTTTGAGTTGAAATGAAACCGCACGCGCACCCACACAAACGACAGGAAATGTCCGCGTTGACAAACCAGTTGCGCGCGCAATCACGTAAAATCACCGGCCCCCGCGCAGCGATTCTGGAAATTTTACGCGCGCATCCGCATCCACTCACGAACAGGGAAATTTTTTCTGAAATGCCCAAAGGCGAGTGCGACCTCGCGACGATTTATCGCTCAATGCACCTGCTCGAAAAAATGGGCATCGTGAAAAGGTTTGATTTTGGCGATGGCACGGCGCGCTTTGAGCTCGTCGGCGAAAACGACGACGGACATCATCACCATCTGGTTTGCACAAATTGCTCGGAAGTCGTCGAAATCGAGGAATGTTTTCCGAAAGAAATTGAAAAACGCGTTGCGTCCAAGAACGGTTTCAAAGCTGTAACCCATAAGCTGGAATTTTTCGGGCTTTGTCCTGAGTGCCAATAATCTCGGCTCATTATTGTTGACAGCATTTGTTTGAAGCCAAAAAATGAGTGGGGGGATAAGTGATTAAGCGTTCCGTGACATTTTGAAATTAAATTTGCTCAGTGAAAAATTATATCATTGATACCAACGTTCTCCTTCACGACCCCAACTCATTGCTCAGTTTCGCTGACAACAGCGTTTTGGTTCCCATCGAAGTCATTGAGGAGATTGACCGTTTCAAGCGCGAATCCACCGAACTCGGACAGAATGCGCGCTCAGTTTCGCGGATGCTCGACGGTTTTCGCCGCGAAGGCAGTTTGAGTGAAGGTGTTAATTTGCCCAACAACGGCAAGTTAAAAATCATTTTCCAAAAAAACGGCCACGTCGCGAACGGCTCGGAAATTTTGAATGCGCACACCGTGGACAACCGGATTCTTTCACTTGCAGCGAGCATTCAAAAGGCGCAGCCAAAAAATCCGACGATCCTCGTCAGCAAAGACATCAACCT
>JBEKZT010000248.1:0-2719 GCA_049509595.1 Verrucomicrobiota bacterium | reverse complement strand
ACCGGCAGCCAAAACCAGTAAGGTGGGTTTGGTCATTTGTTTGTTTCGAATCAAAAATTAAAAGCGCATCGTGCCCCATTCGGACTGACAATGAAAGTCGGGTTTTGTATGCGGGGATGTGGACGAAATCACGGGCCCCTTGCGACTACATGTATAATCGTAACGACTAAACGAAAAAAACCATTCCGAACCGCGCAAAGGCTTTGAGTTTTCACTGACCGCTTTCACAGGAATTTCAGCGAACGCGAACCAGCGGCCAATTTCGGGCCGCACCCACGTTTTGGAATAAAAAATATCGTTGCGAATCAACGCGTTTTCAAGCGAGCCGGTTTTGCGCGCGATTTCCACGGCATCAGCGTCAGCAAAGCGCAATTGCAACCGCAGGTTGTTCGGCGCGATGTGAAATTCGACGTACGACTCCTGTTCGACCGGACGCAGAAAAATTTCAAACGTGTCGCCCAATTCCCAAAGCCGTTCGTACGGCTTTGTGGCGCGGGTGAAGATGTCCACATCGGTCAATTCGGCAAAGACCAGTAATGATCCGGCCCGCGAGCCGGTTCGCACAATCGCTGGCGCAAAGTCAGTTTCCGGTTTTGCCAGCCAACCCTGATGCAAAATGCAGGATGCGGCATTTTGAAACGATTCACGGACTGAATCCAAATCGCCCGTTTCGAATGCTGGCAACTCGGGACAAATAATTTGCGGCAATGACAACATGCCTTTCATTTATTTGCCCATTTTTTTTCGCCATGATTTCTGTCCCGTTTTTTCATTTTTTCTTGCTCAATCCAGCAGAACCGCCCTTGCCAAACAGCGATTTGTCCACGGAAAATTTCCCGCCGCCCGCAATCAAAAGTGCAACGTAACCAGCCAAATAAATGAATGCCAATTCGCCGCCACCGCTCGCTGCTTTGTGAACCATGAGAACCGCGACGCCGAGATCTATCGCCAGTGTGAGCGCAGCAAAGCGCGTCAAAAGACCGAAGACCAGTAACAGTGCGCCTGCAGTTTCGGCGAACGTGACCAGCATAAGACCCGGCGCAGAACCGATACCCAATGGGTCTGGGAATTTCGCCGCGTGAGTACTGAAGTGGTTGAGTTTGTCAAAGCCGTGATTTAAGAACATCGCCAATCCCAGCCAAAGTCGAAGCACTAGCAACCCAAAACTGGTAAGTGTCGAGTCGTTTCCAGGAGCAAATAATTTTTTAATCATAAAATTTGAATTTGGAGTCCGCCAAGATTAGACGAAAATCAGTTCAAATCAAAAAACAAAATTTGCATGGGGGATTTTGCCTTGATTTAGGATTGTTCATTTCGATTTCTCCTTCGGCCACATAAAGCCAGCCGTGGTTGGCATGGCCGCGCTCCTCGGATTGATGAATGGCGATCATATTTGCTGAATAATGTCTTTGGTCTCATAACGGACTTTCGCGAGGCTCGCGTATTTGTCTCCGGCGGCGCGATAACCAAGCGCACACGCCACAACTGTCGCATAACCGCTGCCGTTCAAGTTCAAAACCTTGTCGTATTCGGTTGGCACAAGGCCTTCCATCGGGCAGGCGTCCACGCCGAGAACGGCGGCGCACGTCATCAGATTTCCCAGCGCGATGTAAGCCTGCCGCGTCGCCCATTCGTGCGCGATTTTTCCGCGCGGGCCGTTCACCACGTCGCCAAGCATCATATCACGATAGGGGTTAAACGCGCCGTCGGGCAGCTTGCGCACATCCGTAGTGCGCTTGATGAAACGATCCACGTCCGCCTCCTTCATTTCCGTCCGGGCGGTGAAAACGACAAAATGCGACGCGTCCACGACTTGTTTCTGTCCCCACGAATGCGGCAGTAGTTCCGCTCGCTTGGCCGGATTGTTGATGACCAAAAATTTATACGGCTGCAAACCGTAAGAGGTTGGTGTGAGCACGAGCGCTCCTTCCAGCGTTTGCCAGACGTCGGTGGGAATTTTTTTAGCGGCGTCAAAAAACTTGGTGGCGTAGCGCCAGTTCAGTGCGGCGAGAAGTTGTTGATTTGTCATATATTTAGCGGGTCTAAATCAAAAATCGTTAATGCTGAAATTGGCACACCGCAAGGCAAAAGCAAATATTTCTAAATCATCAATGCGGTCAATTCAAATCAGTCACAGCTTTTCTATTTACCACAAGTGCAGTAATCTTGGCGCGATGAATCCGACGCAGTTAAGCGTGCGCCGTGCGACTGTCGATGATTTGGCCGCGCTGAAAATAATTTGGGAAACGATGCGCCTTCCAGCGGACGACCTCGAAAAACGTCTGACTGAATTTCAAATCGCTGAAAACGCCGGCGGCGAAATCATCGGGGCTATCGGCATTCAAGTCAGCCACCAGCATGCTTTGCTCCACAGCGAAGGCTACGCTGATTTTTCCCTTGCCGACGCCTCGCGAAATTTGTTTTGGCTGCGCATTCAAACACTCGCTTCCAATCACGGCGTATTTCGACTTTGGACGCAGGAACGCTCGCCGTTTTGGAAAAGTTTCGGCTTTCAACCGCCCAATGCTGAAATTCTCGCGCGCCTGCCGCAGCCGTGGAAGAATGAATTTGAAGGCGGCTGGCTGACGTTTCAGCTCAAGGATGAGGAAAAAATCAACGCCGCGCTAAACAAAGAACTGAAATTGTTTATGGAAACCGAGAAACTGCGCGACGCGCGAATTCTTGACCAGGCGCGCATTCTGAAAAACATCGTTATCAT
>JBEKZT010000247.1:0-2733 GCA_049509595.1 Verrucomicrobiota bacterium | reverse complement strand
CAACAACAGCATTATTGTCAGGAAAGTTGATTTTTCCACCAACTTTGATAAGGATTTTTTCCCCACGTTTCAACAGTAGATTCACCTGCTTGAACCCTACTGAGTTTGTCATTGCGACGTAAACTGCCATGTGGGGATGCATACATGGAAAATTTTGAGCGGTTATATTATTAAATGTCGAGACGATTGTTTTGTTACCTGTTCCAGCCTCAGTAATTACCCTTTCGCAAATAATAATCGCAACCCCGATAGGTTTTTCGGTGCCGTTCATCTTTTGTTATTTTCGATATAAAGCATAAGTCAACGCGAGTGAGCTTGCAAAGTCAATGTTTTATTCAACGCATCCTGATATGTTGATTTGTTTTAACGATTTTGTAACGTTCAAAATCAATCCGCGCAAACAGGTCGCCGGAACCATCATTGTTTGCTTTCACAATCTGCTCCTACATGACCGGAAGTTTGACAACCTGTAATTTGAAGCAAATATACAAACAAAAAGACTGCAAAAAATGAAAATAGTGCAGTTTTCTTTTTCATCAAAAACAGAAACAGCAACTCTAGTCAACTATTCGTTTCGTTAGATTTCCATACGCATCAATCCTGCGGTCGCGCAGAAATGGCCAGTGCGTGCGCGTAGTGTCCACGTTGTTGAGGTCAACGGGCATAATTAAAATTTCTTCCTTGTTCGTTGACGCCTTGGCGAGAATTTCACCGGAAGTTCCAGCGACGAAACTTTGTCCCCAAAACTCAATACCATCGCCGGTGCCGCCATAAATTTTTTCGTGGCCGACGCGATTGGGCACGGCGACGAAGCAGCCATTGGCGACAGCGTGGCTGCGTTGAATTGTTTCCCACGCGTTGTGTTGATTCGCGCCGTATTTCTTTTTCTCGCTCGGATGCCAGCCGATAGCGGTCGGATAAAAAAGGATTTGCGCGCCTTGCAATGCCATCAGGCGCGCAGCTTCGGGATACCATTGGTCCCAGCAGATCAGTACCCCGATTTTGCCGTATTTAGTTTGCCAGGTTTTGAATCCCAAATCGCCGGGTGTAAAATAAAATTTTTCGTAAAACAACGGGTCGTCGGGAATGTGCATCTTGCGATAGATGCCGAGCAACGAGCCGTCGGCGTCAATAATCGCGGCGGTATTGTGATAAACGCCGGCGGCGCGTTTTTCAAAAAGCGATGCAATGATGACAACTTTGTTTTTTTTGGCGACTTTGCAAAAAGCATCCGTGCTTGGACCGGGAATTTTCTCCGCGAGATTAAAATTTTTATGGTTTTCGCTCTGGCAGAAATACCGTGAACGGAACAATTCCTGCGTGCAGATGATTTGCGCGCCCTGCTTCGCGGCGCGTTCGGCAAGCGCGAGGGTTTTTTTGAGGTTCGCTTCGGGATTGGCTGAGCAAGTGGTTTGCAGCAGCCCGATTTTCACGACGTGAGCGGCGGCGCGTTTCATCGGAATCACTCTTTGCGATGGATGCGGGCGGTGTGCTCGACGAGCTGGGTGCTGCCTTTGGCCACGAATGCCGCAGCGTTTGGACGCGTGTTTTGCCCGAAAAGTTCGCTAATGAACTTGCCGAGCGTCTCGTTCGTCGGGCCGTAACCGCTATGATAGATGTAGTATTCGAGTTTATACATCAACTCATCGCCAGAGGCGAAGCGTTCCGCAGGATTGCGAGCGAGACAATGCTTCAAAATATCGTTGAGCGGGTCGTCAATGCGTGAGTCGAGTTTGCGGAAATCAGGAATTTCCTGGGTGAGAATTTTTTGGCGCGATTCCTCGGCAGTCGCGCCTTTGAAAATGTTTTTGCCGAGCAGCAGATGCGCAAGCACAACGCCAGCAGAAAATAAATCGGATCGCTGGTCCGTGATTTGAAAGTCAGCCTGTTCGGGACTCATGTAATCCGGTTTGCCTGCGATCACTTCACCTTCCTGGTCGGTCAAAAAACCGCGCGCTTTGGCGATGCCGAAATCGGTCAGCTTTACGTCGCCTTCAAACGCAATCATGATGTTCTTAAAACTCACGTCGCGGTGGACGATGCCGAGCGGGCGGCCGTCTTTGTCCGTCTTTGCGTGCGCGTAAGCCAGCCCGCGCGCGACGCGGCTGGTAATGAACACGGCCAGTTCCTTTGGTAATGTCCGGCGTTTGTCCGCGAGTTGACGGGTGAACTGCTCGAGGTTCACACCGCGAATCAGTTCCATGCAAATGAGAAAAGCACCGTCAACCTCGCCAAGATGATATGTCTGAACGATATTCGTGTGAATCAAATCGGCAACGAGCTTGGCCTCGCCGATAAAATTCTCGATAAACATATTCTGGTTGGCAAAATTTGGACGGATAATCTTGATGGCCACACGTTTAATGAAGCCGCGCGCACCATGCTGTTCTGCCTCATACACTACACCCATGCCGCCTTCGAAAATCTGGCGGACAATTTCGTAGCGAAATTCGTTCTGGACTGTGAACAGCGGCACATACCAATGGTGAAATAAAGGCTGTTGATGTCAAGCTCCACTTATGTTGCGGGCAAAAAACTTTGTTTTTTTTACAGTTTTTTGCTTGCACGATTCGGGCGAAGGCTTTTAATACGAACTAAGTCACATGACTTTTTAACCAAAAAACCGAAAAACACACAACCGAAGGACACCGACAATTATGGCAAAAGCACTCTCAAAATCCCAACTCGTCGCCGCAATTGCTGAAAAAGCTGCACTCTCCAAGAAGCAAGCGG
>JBEKZT010000246.1:0-2753 GCA_049509595.1 Verrucomicrobiota bacterium | reverse complement strand
GGTTTTGCACACTTTTGGGCGATTAGAGAAAACCCTATGATTTGCATGAAAAGGATTGTTTCCAGCACTTTTTTCATTTTTTTCTGAAAGATTCACCCTGTTTCATCCGTATTCTATATAAGGGCAAATGTCCTCAAACAGTCAGTGAAAGTAAATGCGCCGGGCATGAATTTTCTCGACATGTGTTTTGGGAAGTGTGAATATTAGCATACAGCAAAAGTTAGATAACTGAGAGTCATACGGCTCGTGATATGCAGGCCGAACAACTCAAAGCCTCGCTCAAAGAAATCAACGACCTCAAGGCCGCCCTCGACGAACATGCCATCGTAGCCATCACCGACCCGCAGGGAAAAATCACCTACGTCAACGACAAGTTCTGCGGCAGACCGACAAGTGCATGAAAACGACGTTTCCACAGTGGCCACAAGCGTTTGCTAAAATAGCTGGCGGTTGTGTGTTTATCGCCGGAGTGGTGGTCTTGACAGGTTGGTGCTTCGATGTTTCCCGCCTTGAAAGTATTCTTCCTGATTGGCCGAAAATGTCGCCCCTCACGGCCGTGAGTTTTGCATTGGGCGGATTTTCTTTATGGTGCTTCGTTGCGGCAACGCAAAGGAAATCGGGATTAAGCCGTCTGTCTCAAATTTGTGCGGCGATAATTGTTTTCATCGCCTTGTTCAGATTGGGCGATTATCTGTTCGGCTGGAATTTGAATTTCGACACGCTGGGTTTCCACGAAGCCTCCGGCGTGGCCAATTTTCATCCGGCGCGAATGTCGCCGATGACCGCGCTAAATTTTTTGCTGCTCGGCAGCGCGCTGCTGCTGGCCGGCAGTTCGCGGCTGATCAGAACATTCCAATTTCTCACGCTATCGACGGTATTGTTCAGTTGGCTGGGATTTTCCCACTTTTTTTTCGGCGGCGCACCAATGCCGTTTTACACGGCCATGGCCATGCATACGGCGATTTGTTTTCTTCTACTTGGCGCGGGAATTTTTTGCACGCGGACTGACGGCGGATTGATGGGGTTGCTGGTCAGCAACAGCGCGGGTGGATTGCTTGCCCGCCGCTTGCTGCTTCCAGTATTGTTGCTTCCGTTTGCAATCACCTGGTTTGAATCATGGATTAATCACAGTGGTTGGTTTAGCCCGGGGGCGGAGTCGGCGCTGTTCACGCTTGACGATATTATTGCGTTCGGCGCGATCGTCTGGTTCAACGCGGCGTTGTTGCATCGCGCTGACATGAAGCGGGGGCGCGCGGAAGAGTCGCGGGCGCAACTGGTAGGCATCGTCGAATCATCTGACGACGCCATCATCGGCAAGACGCTGGAGGGTGTCATCACCAGTTGGAATCGCGGCGCGGAAAAGATTTTCGGCTATTCTGCGCAGGAAGCCATCGGCCGGCCGATGCTCATGCTTTTCCCGCCGCAGCGCGTGAACGAGGAGCGCGATATTTTGGAGCGGATTGCGCGCGGTGAAAATGTTGAGAATTTTGAAACAGTGCGGATTCGCAAAGACAAAAAACAGATTCACGTTTCCGCGACCATTTCACCGCTCAAAGACAGTTCCGGCAAAATCATCGGTGCTTCCAAGATTGCGCACGACATCACCGGGCGCAAACAGGCCGAAACATCCTTGAGTTTATTCCGGTCATTGATTGATCAATCAAGCGATGGAATTGAAATAATTGACCCGGAAACGGGCCGCTTTCTCGACGTCAATGAAACAACCTGCCAGCGGCTGGGCTACAAACGCGAAGAATTGCTTTCCATGAACGTGCCGGACATTGAAGCCGTTGCGGTGGATTCTTCTTCGTGGCGCAAAGTCGCTGAAGAAATACGCCATGACGGTTTCAAAATCATCGAAGGGCGACATAAGCGAAAAGACGGTTCAACATTTCCCGTGGAGGTCAGCGTCCGATGCATCAAATTGGATCGCGATTATCTGATTGCAGCGGTGCGTGACATCACCGAACGCAAGCAGGCGGAAGAGGCGCAGCGGGCGAGCGAGGCGCGCTACCGCATTCTCTTTGAGTATGCGCCGGACGGAATCGTCATCGTCGATTCCAAGGGCTACTACCTAGACGTCAATGCGAGCATTTGCCGGATGCTCGGTTATACCCGCGACGAATTTATCGGGTTGAACGCCACGGACATCGTTGCCCCGGCGGAAATTCCGCATATCGGGCAGGCGTTGGACGTGATCAATACCAAGTCCGACTACCACCGCGAGTGGCAGTTCCGGCGCAAGGACGGTTCGGTCTTCGCAGTGGACACGATCGCGGCTGCGATGCCCGACGGGAATCTGCTGGCGATGATCCGTGACATCACCGAACGCAAGCGTGCGGAACGTCGGTTGTTCACGCAAAACGCCATCAGCCGGGTGCTGGCGGATTCAAACACCCTGAATGAAGTAACGCCCAAAATCATCCAAGCGATCTGCGAATCGGAAGGATGGGATTTTGGCGCAATCTGGGAAGCGGATAACAAATCCAATGTGCTGCGTTGTCTGGAAATCTGGCAACGACCGGAACTTCCAGCGGAAGAATTGTCGGCCAAGACCCGCGAAATGACTTTCACATTGAACACCGGCTTGCCGGGGCGCGTATGGGCATCTGGCAAACCGTTGTTAATTTCGGACATCGCCAATGATGATAATTATCCGCGCGCACCGTTTGCCGCGAAGATCGGGTTGAACAGCGCGGTGGCATTTCCAATCATTGTGGAAGGCGAAGTCATTGGAGTGATAGATTTTCTTG
>JBEKZT010000245.1:2844-5107 GCA_049509595.1 Verrucomicrobiota bacterium | reverse complement strand
GAACTCGGCCCTGTGCGACCATATGGTGAATCAATCTCAGGCCAAACTCGTCCAATTTCATACGACAGAAAAACGCGTCGGCCAGATTTTGCGCTGGCTGGCAACAGGCGAACAACCTGCATATGAAAACTGAATTGGAGCGCGACAAAAATCATTCAGCCTTTTGGCAGCGGTTGCATATGGCACTAGCGTTTTATGCAAAACAGCTTTGGCATCAAACACCCGGTACCCCAATCACATTTTGCGTCGCACATTTCAACGGCGGTGATTTTCTGGAAATCACGCTGCACTCTATTCGTCGCTATCATCCCAAAGCACGCATCATCGTGGCCGATTCGCGGTCCAACCGCTCGCAGTTCGCGGCAGCGTGCATGGTCTGTAAAAAATTCACCGCAGAACTGCATCCGTTGATCGGTAAACACAGTCACACCGGTTCGTTGAATTATTTGTTCCGGCAGATCCGTTCCAAAATCGGCGTATTTCTTGATCAGGATTGTGTTTTATTGGAATCGTTGAACCCGTTGCTGCAAAAAATGGACAACATTTTATTGGCGGGGCCACGTGATGAAATGCGTGCCACACACCCAAATACTTTCGAACGTTACCCATCGCTGAAAAATCAACTTTTCCGGTTCCAACCCGAATTCGTTCACGCCAGTTTGATGCTGATGAACGTCCGGCGATTGCGTTCCCATGTTGGCCGCTGGCCATTTCGCTGGGAGTCCGCGTGGGGTGCGCTTCCGGCAGAACCTTATTTCGGATTCACCGAGCGCGTCCGGCGCAAAGCCGCCAATGCGATTCTTTGGCTCGATTCGCAACACACAGGTTACGGTCTTGGTACTGTATATTTGCACGAAGGAATTCCTGTTGCATATCACAATTGGTTGAGTGGAAGAGTGTTGGACCAAAATGGAAAAATGGACGGAGGTGTCGTTGACGTGGATTGGCTGCGTTCTGAAATGTCTCGCTTCATCAAAGATTATCGCTCAGACGCATTGAAACTGGATTTGCAATAAATTTCCTGCCATAACAACCGCATGAATGAGTTGAGCCGATGGCTTAACAAACGCCGCGATTTCAAACACCGAAGAAATTTTTACTCGCATTTTATTTCTTCCGGTGATTTGTGTTTCGACGTCGGCGCGAATTGCGGCAACCGCACAGAAATTTTTCTGGCGCTCGGTGCGCGTGTCGTGGCTGTAGAACCGCAGGAATTTTGCGTGGCGAAATTACGCCGCCGCTTCAGTTGCAATCGCCGCCTCACACTCGTGCCGCTGGCGCTTGGCGCAGAAATCGGCGAAGCCGAAATTTATTTGAGCGCGGCCAATACCGTTTCTTCCATGTCGCCTGACTGGATTGAAAAAGTAAAAGCCAGCGGACGATTTTCAACCGTCGAATGGAGCAGTTCCACCAAAATCAGTGTCACCACACTTGACGCGCTGATTACTGCACACGGAGTCCCGGTGTTTTGCAAATTGGATGTCGAAGGATCTGAAGAAAAAATTCTGGCTGGGTTGTCGCGCCCAATTCAAGCGGTGTCATTTGAATTTGTGCCGGAAATTATTCAAGTAGCGCTGGGCTGCGTCGCGCGGATGGAGCAACTAGGCAGTTATGAATTTAATTTTTCCTTTGAAGAATCCATGGAACTCCATTTACCGGCGTGGGTGAAAGCGGCGGAAATCAGCCAGCTATTGGCCGAAATGCCGGACAAATCCCGTTTCGGTGATGTCTATGCCCGCGTCTCGAAATCACAGATTAATTTTTGAAATCAAATTGAGCAGACGATTCCAAAAAATTTTCCGGTGGCCGATTTTTCTGCGCGATTTTTTGATCTTCCGCCGACTGGCAAAATCAAAACCGCCGCGTTTCCGATTGCGCTGGCGCGATCGATATCCGTGTTTGCGCGACCGAACCAAAAAAACGTCGTTTGATCGCCACTATATCTACCATTCCGCCTGGGCTGCGCGCGTGATTGCGAAAACGCAGCCTGCCGTCCACTTGGACATTTCCTCGACGCTGCATTTTTGCTCATTGGTTTCGGCGTTTGTGCCGGTAAAATTTTATGACTACCGTCCGGCGGATTTACATTTAGACAATTTGGCTTGTGAACACGCGGATTTACAGGCACTGCCCTTTGCCGACTGCGGCATTCAATCAATTTCTTGTATGCACGTTGTCGAGCACGTCGGTTTGGGACGTTATGGCGACCCTTTGGATCCTAATGGTGACTTGAAAGCAATGAACGAACTGGAGCGCGTACTCG
>JBEKZT010000245.1:0-2827 GCA_049509595.1 Verrucomicrobiota bacterium | reverse complement strand
AGCCAGTGATTCAGTTCAACGCGCATCGTATTTACGCGCCCGCTCAAATTTTGGAACAGTTCGGAAAACTTCATTTGCAGGAATTCATGCTCATTCCAGAAAATCCGTGCGACGGCGACGTAATTACCAATCCGTCTAAAGAATTGATTGAACGTCAACGTTACGGCTGTGGTTGTTTTTGGTTCCGGCGCGTATGATTTTCCCGTGAAATAAGTCTGGTAAACTGTCATTGACCGGATGGAAGCCGGGACAATAAAATCAAAAAATAAATGAATAAAGTCGGTACTTGCAATACGGCCAATCGCACCGCATGGGTCGAAGCGGCACTAAAAAAAATTCCTGCCGGAAGCCGTCTGCTCGATGCAGGCGCGGGCGAGCAACCATATCGGCGCGCGAGTTCGCACTTGCTTTATGTGTCGCAGGATTTTGCGAAATATGACGGCAAAGGTGACGGGCGTGGTTTGCAACAAGGCAAATGGGATCAAACGAAACTCGATCTCGTGTGTGACATCGCGGCGATACCGGAACCGGACGGTTCTTTTGACGCGATTCTTTGCACCGAAGTTTTCGAACATCTACCAGAGCCGCTTCTGGCGCTCCGTGAGTTCTCGAGATTGTTGCGTCCTGGTGGCCAGCTTATTTTGACGGCACCGTTTGTGAGTTTCACCCATTTTGCACCGTATCATTTCAGCACGGGTTTCAATCGTTATTATTATGAGACTCACTTGCCGGCGCATGGTTGTGAAATTGTTGAGATGACACCAAACGGAAATTACTTCGAGCTTATCGCACAGGAGGTCCGCCACGCGCGCAAAATTGCCCGGCGGTACACGGCATTTTCTGCGCGCCCGTTGGAAAGACTGGCTACAAGCGTCGTGCTGCGAATGCTCGCGCGATTTTCCAATGCCGGCCCAGACTCCAGCGAATTCGCGTGTTTCGGATACCACGTCCGTGCTGTTAAACGTTGAATTTATGATTTTTGTTCGACTGAAGGGCGGTCTTGGCAATCAATTGTTTCAATACGCGACAGGTTTGCGGCTGGCGTTGAAAAACAACACAGCTTTGAAACTGGACATCAAGGCTTATGAAAATGATCTGCTGCGTTTTTACGCCCTGAATGCATTCAACATTTCCGCGCCTATCGCGACGGACGAAGAATTGCAACTGATCAAACCGCGCCATTGGAGCTTCAAAAATCTTTTTCAGGCAAAATCCGACTTAAAAAACGGCAGCGCATATCTTTATCTTGTCGAAAATTTTTTTCACGTTGACCCGAAAGTTTTGGAAGCGACGGACAATGTTTATCTGGACGGCCACTGGCAAAGTGAAAAATACTTCATGGAAATTGAGAATATCGTGCGTCGAGAATTTTCTTTCAAAGAACCACTGGATGAGAAAAACAAGAAACTGCTGGATGAAATTGAAAGCGCCGCTTCAGTCAGCGTACATATTCGCCGTGGCGATTATGTGACCAACACGCGGCTGGCGCATGGAACTTGCAGTCTCGACTATTATTTGAACTGCGCCGGAATAATTTGCGAGCATCGGAAAAATGTGCATTTTTACATTTTCACGGACGATCCAAAATGGACAGCGGAAAATCTGCGTCTGCCATCGGCGATGACTATTGTCGAAGGCAATCAGGATTCGCAAAGTCACAAAGATTTGCAGTTGATGAGCGCGTGCCGTGACAATATCATTGCCAACAGCAGTTTCAGTTGGTGGGGCGCGTGGCTGAATGCGAATCCAAAAAAAATGGTGCTGACGCCGAAATGCTGGTTCATTACTCCGAAACACAACACCGACGACCTCATTCCTGATGACTGGCAACAAATCTGAACCGATGGGCTTTCCCGGCGAGCAGGCGCGAAGCGTTCGCGGCGAGCGACTGCTGCGAACATTGCACGCTGCGCTGCCGCTTGGCCGAAAATAGCACACATGATTACTATGTCTCTATCACATTGCCTTGATGGATTTTTATGAAAAAGAATTACCTCCCCAAACCCATTAAACGCTTTCTTCGATTGCGCCTCGGATTGAAACCGCTATTCGATTATGTCGAATCCCGCTCGCGGCTGATTGGAGTGCGTGATATGCCGATTAAGACAGTGTTCGATGTGGGAGCTAACGTCGGCAAAATGTCGCGGCTTTACCGAAGGATATTTCCTGAAGCGATGATTTACAGTATTGAGCCAGTGCCAGCGTGCTATGAAATTCTTTCCAGTTGGGCGGAAACCCAAAACGGTCAAGTTAAGACTTTTAACCTCGCTATGGGTCAGGAATCGGGACAGACCTGCATGTGGTGGAATCAAGTCCATCTTGGCGGTTCTTCACTCGTTAAGTCGCGTTTCCAATCCAAAAATGGAGCCGAAATTCAGATTCAGATTGAGACCCTTGACCGATTAGCGGCCAAACTGGATTTGCGAGATGAAATTTTAGTGAAAATTGATACCGAGGGTTATGACTTGGAGGTGATTCGCGGCGGCAGTGAATTGTTGCGCCGGGCCTCTGTGGTCATTGTTGAAATCATACTGGTTGAAGCACCCGGAGAAACACCTCATTTTGGACAGTTCATGAACGTGCTGGGCGACATGGGGTACATGTTCCGAGGTTGTATTGGATTCGGCTTCGTTGAGGGCGTGCCCATGGGGTGCGATGCGGTTTTCATCAAACAACCGTCTTTTCGCCGTCACCAAGCCGACAGTAAATGAAAAAGAAATGTTGAGCGCCGTGAGAAGCGATCCGCAGCCTTCTCAAATTTATTACATCGGACGACCACGATGAAATTTCACTGAATTTCTCATGAACCAATGGATTAAAAACGAAG